>JBCBCD010001297.1:0-1998 GCA_038530915.1 Bacteroidota bacterium | reverse complement strand
AATATCCACACCTACCAGACCTCGGTCATTTTCTTCGTTGTTGGTGAAGTTCAGGAAATTGACAAAGGCCCACACCTCATTCTCTACAGCAATTACTTTATGCACAACAACTCTACTTCTTGGGATGGTGGCTTGCACGTGCTCAAAGAATTTTGCAATTGATATATGACCATCGGGAATCATGGGGTTGTGCTGAATATAGTCGGGTCGAAAGTATTTTTGCACTACTTCCATCGGGCGTTGCTCATTAATCATTTCTTCATACATTGCAATAACCGTTTCTGCGTTCTTTCTACTTTTATCATCAGCAGCAATAATTTGAATAGCCATAGTGTATTATTTTGTTTTACAATGAATTGATATTTTTATGGTCTTACCTACAAAAAATGAGGGGAATTTTTTACCAAGTACGTAGTCCAATCTGTTGAGCGAAAGATTACCTTCGAGGACACCATTTTGGAAAGAAAATGGAATCTTGATCTCTTTTGTACTTCTCAGTAGTTGAAGATTTCCATACGTAGAGAAATGTCCGGTTTCTTTATTGACACTCGTAGATTTAAAAGTGATTTTGGGATATTACTCCACATAGAAAAAGTCCTTACGTTTGAGATGTTCGTCTCTTTTAGGATTTCCTGTATCAATGGTTATGGCACTTACACTTACATCAAAATTTGAGTTTTCTAAGTCATTTTCATCAAAAGCAATGTTCCCTTGAAAATCAGCTAATGTTCCTTTGATGGTGAGAAAACCTAATTTCTTAATGCTGAATGATACTTGTGATTGTGATGCGTCAATAATTGATTTATTTGATGTCATACTGTTATTTTTCGTATGACACAAAGATGCATAGGGCATTTACCCTTTGCATTAATATATATTAAGAAACGTTTTTATGATTTCTATTTTCGAATTCGCAATCTTTTGGCATTCGATAAGGCCTCGGGAGTGACACCAAGATAGGAAGCAATCATTCTTTGAGAAACACGTTGAACAATGTCTGTATAAGTTTCCAAAAAATGGTCATAGCGTTCAATGGCGGAGGAACTCATTAGGCTTATTATTCTTTTTTGAAGTACTTCAAGCCGATTGATAAATTTTTCAGTGTCGCTGGTAGGTAGCGTATCTTTTTCTTTTTGGATAACCACAGAATCTTCCAATGCATCAATAAATAAGTCACAAGGGGTTTTGGGAGAAACACTATCGGCTATAATCCAATTTTCTGGAGCAAACATATAAACGTGCTCTTTACCTTTGTCATCAATTGAATAACTTCGCAATAGGCCTGATTGAACTTGATAAACTTTGCTATTCAAGTCTCCTTTTCTTTGTAATATTTGACCTTTATTTACTGTTATTTCTTTCAATTCATTTATTTTTTGTCAAATGGTATACAACGGACAAGCACTCTGTGCTGTTCGTAATGAACAAATTTATATCTGATGAAGAATGAGCGTTCGCCTTCTTTTTATTTACCAATTCATTCTTTCTCCGTCTCTAAAAAAACCTCCACTTGGTCCATCATCTGGTAGTAAGGCTGCCCATACGACAGATTTAGCTCCTTCACTTACAGGTCTTGCTCCCCATTTTTCTGTTCCGGGATAAGTAGCTGTAAAGCCTGGGTCAACAGAATTTATTTTGATTTTGCTTTCTTCAAATTGTTTGGCAAGTTTAACTGTTAATCCATTCAATGCAAGTTTTGTGATTCCATATACAGGGACTTTACTGAAATGGTGTGCAAGTCCAAATATTGGGTCGCCAAATGAACCAGCACCACTTGATACATTGACAATTCTTGGATGTGTACTTTTTTCAAGTAACGGATGAAATGCTTTGATCATTCTCCAAGCACCTATCAAGTTCGTTTCAAAAGCATTTTTTACGAATTCCATATCTGCCGAAAGAGGTTCGGCACCTTGGTCAAAAAATGCTCCTGCATTATTTACAAGTAAATCAATTAGCTTCTGAAATTGGTCAAGAATTTGAAAAATTGGATGTACT
>JBCBCD010001296.1:0-1999 GCA_038530915.1 Bacteroidota bacterium | reverse complement strand
TTGCAACCAACTTTAATCCTGAAATAAACATTCGTGAAATCACTCAGAAAGGCATGTATTACCAAGATGGACAATGGAAAGAAACAGAGCCTCATGAAATCAGCCAAATGCTAAATTATCCAAATATAGGCCCTAAAAATTCTTACTTGATTTATCACGAAGAGCTGGAATCGTTAGTCAAGCATATTCCAAGCATCAAGCGTGCTCGTTTTTGGATGACCTTTGGCGAAGAATACCTTACTCACCTTAGAGTCATTCAAAACATTGGAATGGCTGGTATTGAACCTGTTAAATTCAAAGGAGTTGACATCGTACCACTCGAGTTTTTAAAAGCGGTATTACCCGACCCGGGGGAATTGGGCGAAAACTATGTTGGCGAAACTTCAATAGGTTGCCGCATTAAAGGAATAAAAGCTGGTCAGGATAAAACTTATTATATATGGAACAATTGTAGTCATGAAGCTGCTTTTAAAGAAACCGGGGCTCAAGGGGTTTCTTATACTACTGGCGTACCAGCTACATTAGGAGCCCTGTTGATGATGGAAGGAATATGGTCGGGAGCAGGTGTTTTCAATGTAGAGCAGATGGATCCAGATCCATTTTTGTCACGATTGGGAAATATGGGATTGTCTTGGCAGGAAAAAACTAATATTGATACCGAATTTATTTATGAGCAATAAGCAATAAGCAATGAGTAATGAGCAATGGTGAATAAAATAGTTTATCATAATATTCCTTCACCGGCATATGTACTAGATGAAGGTCGTTTAATAAAAAACCTGGAATTAATTAAGCGAGTACAGGATGAAGCAGGAGTGTCAATTATCTTGGCACTTAAAGCTTTTTCCATGTGGCGAGTATTTCCTTTGGTAGGCCAATACTTAAAAGGTGCAACAGCTAGTTCATTGAATGAGGCGAGGTTGATTTTTGAAGAGATGGGAAGAAAAGCACATACCTATTCTCCGGCATATTTACCAGACGAATTTGAAGCATTATTAAACTATAGCAGTCATATAACTTTTAATTCACTGCATCAATTTCATCATTACAAGGAGTTAACAATTTCAAAAGATGTTTCAGCTGGCTTAAGAGTAAATCCGGAATATTCGGATGTAGAAGTAGCTTTGTACAATCCTGCTGATCAGTATTCACGCTTGGGTGTGCTTTCAGAAAACTTGAAGGATGGATTACCCGAAGGAATAGAGGGGCTTCATTTTCATACGCTATGTGAATCAAGTGCAGAAGCTTTAGCGTTGACCTTACAAGCTTTTGAAGAAAAATTTGGCCATTTATTTTCTAAACTAAAATGGGTCAACTTCGGTGGAGGTCATCTAATGACCAGAGAAGGATACGATGTGGAGTATTTGATAAAAATCTTAAAAGATTTCAAAGCTAAGCATGAATTAGACATTATACTGGAACCTGGTTCGGCTATAGCTTGGGAAACTGGAGAGTTGGTGGCTACTGTGTTGGACATCACTCATCATCGAGGAGTAAATACAGCCATAGTGGATGTCTCTTTTACTGCACATATGCCCGACACTTTAGAGATGCCTTACCGACCAAGTATTTTGGGGACATTACCTTTCGATGAAAAAGGAATTAATAATTATAGGATTGGAGGTGTTAGCTGTTTAGCTGGTGATTTCATGGAAGCATATACTTTTGATCAACCTTTGTCTATAGGAGATCGATTAATCTTTTGTGATATGATTCATTACACTATGGTAAAGACGACTACTTTTAATGGCGTTAAGCACCCTAATATTTGTATTTTTCTTAAAGATGGGAGCTTAGAGGTAGTGAAACAATTCACTTATGAAGATTTCAAAAACCGACTATCCTGATCATGAATTATTTTGAAGCTTATCAGCATATCATTAAAGCTATACAACCCATTCAGGAAGAGTCTGAAGCGAAAAGTATTGCTCGGATTGTCATTCAAGATGCTTTTGGTCAAAAAAATATCCATTCTGAGAAATCCCTTACAGAAGATCAA
>JBCBCD010001295.1:0-2000 GCA_038530915.1 Bacteroidota bacterium | reverse complement strand
AATTGAGTCCAACCCTCAATTACTGCTTCCCAATCCAGGAATAGAAAGTGATATTCATAAATTTTTAGTTGAAGTGTTGATATCGAAAATTTATTTCAGTTACGATTAGATTTACTTTTTGTAGAGATTATGAAGTAGCAATGAAAGTACAATTCATACCATTACAAGCTAAAGGTTTGTTTTAAAATAGTTATTTATTTAATGCTTGTTGGTTAAGGCTTAGCTAATTAACCAAATTTCTTCAATACAAAGAAGCTTTAAATGACGGCAAACTGCCAAATTGGTCTAAAATTTCAGATTTAATCTTACCAATGCTTACTTAAAGAGGTGTCAGTGAAACCATGTACTTGTCATTTGTAATGCAGATTATTTGCTTTTTTTCTAATGATGAAGGACCCTGTATGACTTTAGAGGTTGCAGGCTTTAGCTTAGGGATCATTATTACTGATGATCTATTCTGCTTTTTATACTCGTGCCGATGGTTGTTTCTAACGAAAATAAATGACATATTAAATGCTAAGGAAAAATAATCATATGATTACTGATATCAATCAATTAGATCTGACAAAAAAATACACTTATAAGGATTACTTGACCTGGCAATTTGATGAAAGGGTTGAGTTGATAAGAGGAAAGGTGGTCCGCATGTCGCCTGCTCCAGGTACTTCTCATCAAAGAGCATCATCTAATCTACATGTGGCTGTAGGAAGTTATTTAAGAAAGAAGCCTTGTAATATTTTTAGTGCGCCTTTCGATGTTAAACTTCCAAGTTTGGATAAATCAAAAAAAGAAGAAACAGTCGTTCAACCCGACTTGAGTATCGTCTGTGATGTATCCAAATTAGACGAAAAAGGATGTAAAGGGCCTCCTGATTGGATCATAGAAATACTTTCTAAGAGTAGTGCGAACAAAGACTTAACAGACAAATACGAATTGTATCAAAATGCCGGAGTAAAAGAATACTGGATTGTTCACCCTGCAGAAGGGACAATCACTCCGTATATTCTATCAGATGAAGGTAAATATGAGTTAACTCGAAATACTCCATTTTCCTCTGGCGAAATCATAACTGTAGGTATTTTTCCTGACCTTGAAATACCTCTTGCTGAAGTATTTGATTAAATAATAGATTCTAAGGCTTTCTCCTACTCCCGTATGTACCAAACCTGCCCAGCTGAGTTCTTTGGCCATACTTGGGTCAGCTCGCATGTAAGTGCCTCCACACAGGGAGTTGTAAGTTTTTCATCTTGTGGGGTAATTTGTTTTCTTTAAACAACTTCTATATAAAAGGTACGAAAAACAAAACATTAATTTTGAAGGTTAAGTCCTTTAAAGTAATTTACCTCTTGAATTTATTCAGTATAGAATGAGCGAAATAAATGACTCGCAAAAGTCTAAAAGACCTAAGGTAGGAGTAATTATTACAGGCTTAGGAGTAAAGGCTATAGTAGCTGTACCACTTTTTGAATTTTTGGAAAAAGAAGGGATAGAGGTTGATTTATTAACCGGAACGGGTGGCGGTGCTAAACTTTGTGCTTTAAAAGCGATGGGTTACGACAATCTGGATATGGTGGAGTATATGGCTGACTTTCTCTCTAAAAAACCCTACTCAAAATATGATTACAAATCCATAATGAGCCTCTTTTTCAACTCTTATCGCTTTATAGGAGAAGATGAAAGAGGAGTGATAGATCGTAATTTTTTATTAGAAGAAGCAAAGAAGACTTTTGGTCGATATCAGCAAGAAGATTTAAAACCTAAAGTTATCTTTGAGACTACTGATGTATATACAGGCAGGAGTGTTACACTCTCCAAAGGCTCACTTTACAAGAATATATATGCAGCAGCATCTATTTATCCTTATCTGCCACCTGTCCTTATTGAAGGAAGGTCTTTGGTGAGTGGGATATTGTCTAATCCTTTACCAATAGAAGCAAGCCTGAAACAGAAAATGGATATCATTATTGTTATGTGGGCAATGGATAAAGTATTGGAAAAAC
>JBCBCD010001294.1:0-2002 GCA_038530915.1 Bacteroidota bacterium | reverse complement strand
CTATTATCCTGCTCAGAAAGGTTGAGCAGGATAAGAAAAAACTTTAAACAACTTCAATGTAAAATAGCACAGCTGTCCGTCATTAGACAGGAGGCTTGTAATTTTAACGACAACTCAATTATAGCTATGAATAAAAGACCGGAAGCAGGAGATTTTTCCCCTTACTATCAACCTTATATCGATAAAGTGGAAGGTGATAATGCTTTGCATGTGTTGCAAGATAAGCAAGATGCTATGTATCGTTTTTGGGAATCTATACCCGATGACAAATGGACCTACCGCTATGAAGCCAATAAGTGGACACCTAAAGAAATGTTGTTGCACATCATCGACGCTGAACGGGTATTCGCCTATCGCGCATTAAGGATTGCGAGAAAAGATAAAATTAATTTATTGGGTTTTGACCATGACAATTTTGTGGTAAACTCAGAAGCTAATAATCGCCCTATAGCTACTCTCTTAAAAGAATACAGCTCTGTTAGAAATGCAACCATTTGCTTGTTTGAATCATTTACTGAGGACATGTGGTCAGAAAAAGGTTCTGCCAGTGAGCATGCTGTGACGACTTTAGCCTTAGCTTATATCATATCCGGCCATGAATTGCATCATGTGGGCATTTTGAAGGAAAGATATCTTTCTTAATTCATAGGTCATAGGTCATGGGGCATAGGTCATACCACTGACATGTATCTGTAAGCAAAGCATGACCCCATGACCTATGACCCATGACCCATGACCCATGAATTAGTACATCAAATTCTTGATATTGTCCATATAGCCACGGCTAACTCTTACGATGTCACCATTTTTCATTTTTACATCATAACTACTAGCGTATTTATCCAGACTATCGATGAAATGAATATTTATGATGGAAGAGCGGTGGATTCTGATGAAAATAGAAGGATCTAATTTTTCTTCGAGCTTACTGATGCCATAGTTGCTTAAGTAATTGGCGTTTTGACTAATTAACTTTGAGTAGTCTCCATCTGCCTCGATACGGATAATGGCTCTGGTATCAACAGTAATGAGTTTTTTACCTGATTGGACCAAGATCCTTTCCGGGTAGCTTTGTTTTTCCATGATGAGGCTTTCAGCCAATGGGTTGATATTGGTAGATTGGTTGGAAAGGATTTTCTGTATGGCTTGGCTAAAACGTTCTTTAGTATAAGGCTTGAGTAAATAGTCTACGGCATGTACTTCAAATGCTTTTAGGGCATATTGATCATAAGCTGTAGAAAAAATGATTTGGGGAATTTCTTCTAGGTGAGGAAGTACTTCAAAACCGGTTAATCCAGGCATTTGTACGTCCAGGAAAATCAAATCAGGCTTGAATTCATTGATGATTTTTATGGCATCTACACCATTATTGGCTTCACCCATTAAGATAAAAGATGGGTAGTCTTCAAGGTATTCCTTTATCAGTTTTCTTCCGGCTGATTCATCGTCAATGATGATAACTTTCTTCATAAATTTAAATTGCAAATTGAATTTTCAAACCCTGAGGTTGATTATCAGAGAAGATCATTTCACTGCCATAGATTTTTTCCAGGCGCAACTTGGTGTTGGTCAATCCTATTCCTTTATCGAATAAGTTGGTTTTGTCTTCAACACCTACTCCTGTATCCGCAACCTCAAAATAAATGACTCCATTAAGCTTGTGTATTCTAATCGAAACTTCACCACCTTTAATTAAAGAAGAAATTCCATGCTTTATGGAATTTTCGATCAGTGGCTGTAAAATCATGGGGGGAATCATCTCTTTACGAAGGTTTTCAGGAACATCAATTTTTATTTTGAGCCGATCTTCAAATCTCGCTTTTTCCAGTTCCAAGTATATAGTAACGAAATCCAACTCTTCACCCAAGGTAACCAATTCAGAACTAGAAGCTTTGAGTTGATACCTAAACAAGTCAGAAAGCTGAGCAATCATCTCTCTTGTTTTCTCTTGTTGAGGTGGAACTGAAGCACTAATTGTATTGAATACATTGTAAAGAAAATG
>JBCBCD010001293.1:0-2005 GCA_038530915.1 Bacteroidota bacterium | reverse complement strand
CATCTTCTAATATCCATTCCGAGCGTTTGAGCTCACATTTCATGGTTTTTACATCGGACTTGGTCTTACAAAATGGAAAGAATTCTTCATATTCTAATAAGAGGCTGGCAGCTTCCTGCATTTCCTCAAAATTTGGATTTTGAGGAAAAGACCAATAGTAAGCAAAATCTTGAGAAAAAGGGTTTTTGCTACGCTCAATGTGATATTCATAACTGCGATGATAGGCATCATATCGAGCATGTGCATCAGGAGCTACTTCAAAGATGCGATGTACTACTATATCCTTGGGAATGTATTTATTGAGTCTTCTTAGAAATCCTTCCGGGAAACCACCATTGTAGACAAAATGGATAAAATATTGCTTGGCATGCACTCCTGTGTCTGTACGACCACATCCTGTGACATCAATTATTTTTCCCAGAATAGTTGAAAAGCCATCTTCAAGTGTTTCTTGCACAGAACTATGTTCCGGTTGTTTCTGCCAACCGAAGTAATCTGTTCCTTTATAAGAAAGTTCTGCAAAATATTTCATAGTTGTGGTAAGCAAATGGCTAAGCCGAAGGTTTAGCCATTTGCAATAAATTATATTTAGGCAGCTTTGAGCTTTGAAAGTTTTGAGCGAGTGAGTTTTTCCTCAGCATAATCATGAGTGATTTGGAATTCTTTGACCGTTCCTCGTTTAGAAGGTAACTCAAACATGGCATCCGTCATAATGGCTTCACAAATAGATCGCAAGCCACGGGCACCAAGCTTGTATTCCAATGCCTTATTTGCAATAAACTCAATTGCGTCATCCGAAAAAGTCAAATCGATATCTTCCAACTCAAACAGTCTTTGATATTGTTTGATCAAGGCATTTTTAGGCTCTACTAAAATGCGTTTCAGTGCTTCCAGGTTCAGTGGTTCCAGGTAGGTCAATACCGGAAGACGACCTATCAATTCGGGGATGAGGCCAAAAGAACGAACATCTTGATGACTGATGTGAGAAAGGATTTCTTCATTATTGACTCTTTCTTTTTCGTCTTTTTTAAATCCAATTACCTGTGTATTAAGGCGACGTGCAATGATTTTTTCAATACCATCAAAAGCTCCCCCACAGATGAAAAGAATATTTTGTGTATTCACTTTTACCAGTTTCTGCTCAGGGTGTTTTCTACCACCTTGAGGTGGAACGTTTACATCGGTTCCTTCCAACATTTTCAACATTGCTTGCTGTACTCCTTCACCTGATACATCTCTGGTAATGGAAGGGTTATCACTCTTACGCGCAACTTTATCTATCTCATCAATATAAACAATGCCTTTTTCAGCAGCTGCTACATCATAATTACAGACTTGCAATAACCTGCTTAGTATGCTCTCAACATCTTCTCCTACATAGCCAGCTTCTGTAAATACAGTAGCATCAACAATAGAAAAGGGAACATTTAAGAATTTAGCAATGGTTTTAGCTAAAAGTGTTTTACCGGTTCCGGTACTTCCTACGAAAAGGATATTAGACTTTTCAATTTCAATATCTGAATTTTCTGAAGGATTATTCTTTAGGCGTTTGTAGTGATTATAAACAGCGACAGATAGGAATTTTTTAGCATCATCCTGACCGATGACATATTCATCAAGGTAGGTCTTAATATCAAGTGGAGTGAGTGAATCAGGGATGACGATTTCTATATTTTCATCTTCCTTTTCTTTTTTTCTACCATACAGCTCCTCGTCAATGATCTCTGAAGCTTGTTCAACACAAACCTCACAAATATGACCTTCTATACCCGCAATAAGAATAAGGGCCTCTGATTTATCTTTTCCACAAAATGAGCAGCGGAAGTTTTGTTTATTAGTTCGTCGCATGATTCTTAACTTATGTAATAGGTGGGGCTGTATAAAAAGTCTTTGGGCCTTTTCCCCAGCCAATAAAATTCTTTTAAGTTAGTTTTTTTCTTCAAAACTAACCTAAGTAATGGTCAAAGAATAACTTATCGATTTGGATCTGTCATTTCAACTTTTA
>JBCBCD010001292.1:0-2006 GCA_038530915.1 Bacteroidota bacterium | reverse complement strand
CAGCTGCCAAAGAAGAAAACCTCAATTTATTAATATGTACACCATTTTTATCCTTACCACTAGGTTCCGGAAAATACATAGATGAAGAAGTATCGATAACAATTTGACACCTCAAATTGGTTTCTTCTTCGAAACGCTTGGTGAAAAGTTTATCAGTTCTGGCATATACTTTCCAATCTACATTACGAGTAGATTCTCCCTGGTTGTACAGGCGATGTTCAGCAAATTCTACAGAAAAACCATGAAATGGACTTTTGTGCAATCCTATGATAAATCCCTCAACAACTTGCTTGGCCAATAATTCAAGATTGCCAAGGTCTTTTACTTCTATATTATCTAAAATATTCATTACTACGCTAGTCTTTTATACACAAAATGAAACCCTTGCCCCAATCGTTTGGGACAAGGGCTTAAACTATAAAAAAAGATCTAATTTATTATAGATTTGAATCTATTTTTGCAGCTAAAGCAGCTTTAGTAATGGTTCCAATGTGCTTATCCACTACTTGGCCATCTTTTAGAATCATAATTGTAGGAATACTTCTAATTCCATATTTCATTGCTACTTCAGGATTATTATCTACATCAACTTTTCCTACTGTAGCTTTTCCTTCATATTCAGTAGATAAATCTTCGATTACTGGAGCAACCATACGACAAGGTCCACACCATTCAGCCCAAAAGTCGATCACTTTTACACCCGGCTGATCTAATGCTGTTTCTTGGAAATTTGCATCCGTGAATTCAAATGCCATCCTTTTTTAATTTTATAGTTATTGAATGATTTTATATTGTAAACAGTTTTTCTCCCTTTGTGGTTGTAAAATTACAAAATGATTGATTCAATCGTCTCAATCAGGACAACAAACTGCTATTAGAATGAACCAAAATCTTTTTTTTGGTCGTTTTAAGATACCAACTCACATTTTTGCACAAAGTTCAAGAAAAAAAACTGCATGAGCAGAAAGTACAAAATTAATCTCATTTGGATAGGCCTGGCAATTTTTTCAATAGTTTTGAAAGTTATAAGCAGCGATTATCCACAATTTGTTGAAACCTTTTACAGTAGAGGCCTTTTTTTAGCCATCCGATGGAGTATTGATTACATCATAGGATGGATTCCTATACCCCTTATTTACCTCTTCTTTACTGTGATTATCATCTGGACCTTTTTCACTTTAAGAAAAATCATAAAGTCTGAATCCAAGTGGTACAAGAAAATATTTGAAACAATCTTTTCTTTTGTCACTTTTACAAGCGCTCTGATCTTTTTCTTTTTCTTTCTTTGGGGATACAATTACAATCGCATTCCAATAGAACAACAATTACAATTGGATGCAAAACCTCTGACATTAGACGAATTAAGAGAAGAATTGTTGTGGGCTACAGAAGAAGTTGTTGAAATGCGCAATAAATTATCGCTTTATTACAGTGAAAATCCATACGAATTGGAATTGCCAGAAAATACAGAAAAGGAACTGCGACAATCGCTGGAAACCTGGCTGGATCAAAATGGTTATCCAACTGTGGGTAGAGTAAGAGGACGATGGTTGTATCCCAAGGGCATCTTTTTGCGTTTCAGTTCTGCCGGGCTTTACTTTCCATTTACTGCAGAAGGTCATATTGATGCAGGTATGCATGAATTGCAACATCCGGCAACCATGGCTCATGAACTGGGGCACGGTTATGGCTTCGGTGATGAAGGAACTTGTAATTTTTTATCCCTTATGGCTTGTCACACTACTGATAATATCTTTTTGAAATACTCTGGTTATTTAGACTATTGGCAAACGGTAGCTTATAATTACAGACGATATGACAGAGAAGGTTTCGTAGCCATTAGAAACGAAAAGCTATCAGATGCCTGTAAGAAAGACTTGGAAGCGATTGGAGCTACTTTAAGAAAATACCCAGATCTTATGCCCAGAGTTAGAAATGCAGCCTATAATACCTATCTAAAATCTCAGGGCATTAAGGAAGGAATACTCTATTGTAATTGAGTATTC
>JBCBCD010001291.1:0-2006 GCA_038530915.1 Bacteroidota bacterium | reverse complement strand
TTCCCAAATTCGTACTCGATTTCTTTAACAAATTGAAATATCGTAAACTTTTTATGCTTATATTGCATTTATACTATTGCGTTCTATTAAAAATTAATATTCATAAAAAAAGTATCCGTTGAATGGATACGGTAATTATCAGTTTAAAAAAATTCTAATTTATTCTTAAAGATGCTTTAGAAGGGGAGCGGTTATATATGTACCTACTTAACAAAATCATTCTCAAATAAACAAACCCAACCTTACTATGAAAAAGATCGCATTCATTGAAGACAACGCTACCTATTTGCGAAGTTTACAAGAAGCCGTTCATTTAAACCCTAATGTAGTATGTTTAATTGCAGAACGCAGCATGGAAGCTTTTATGAAAAAGGTTCCCAAAAGAGCTACTATTGATCTACTCTTTGTTGATATTGCATTACCTGGAATCTCAGGTATTGAGGCCTTACCAAAGTTGAGAAAGAGATTTCCGAATGCTCAAATAACGATGTTGACACAAAATGAAGATCCGAAATTATTAATGAAATCTTTATCTAGTGGTGCCAATGGTTACTTGCTTAAAGATTTCAAGTTGTCACAGCTTTCAGGTCATATTAAAACCATTTCAGAAGGAGGTGCTATCATCTCTCCTAAAATGGCTTTATATTTAGTAAAACATTTCCAACCTAAATCCATTAACAGCAAAAAAATCAACTTAGGAAAAAAAGAAATACAATTGTTAAAGTTGTTTGCCAATGGCTTATCTTACGAAGAGGCATCCGAGGTATTGAATATATCTGTAAATGGAGTTAAATATTACGTCAAAAAAATCTATAATAAACTTGGAGTTGATAATAAGATTGATGCAATTAGAATTTATCAACAACAAGCTGTAGCATAAGCTTTTTGTATATCCATACCTAAAACCATTCTTTTTCCCAACGTAAGGCCCATATTTAAGTAACAGAAGCTGTTAAGTAATCTTGACCTATAATACGATTTGATTTATAGGGTGAGCTTAGCGTATGTTTAAATTTCTACCTTCTGAAAACCAATATTTTATGAACCTAGCTTTATATTTACTCAGTTGCTTAGCTCGCTAAACGCCTTCAAAAATATTTTGCTAGAACCACAAAGCATTGATCCTCAGAGCGCGATAAATTTTAAACATACTCTTACTTTGCAGGACAGTCGCAAAACAATTATTAAACTAATAAATTTTCCTCATACCCCTTTATGAGAAGCCATCTTCTGTTGTATATGGTGTATTTATACTTAGTCATCCTCCCTATTTTGTTAATGGGACAGGCTAGGCCTTGCTCTTTGAAAAATTATTCAAAAGTAGGACACTCTTCTATTTTAGAAAATATTGATAACTCAATTTTACCAGATAGTACTCAAGAAAAGGAAAAGAAAGAAGTAGAGCTGCTACAAGAGAGGTTATACCAAATTGAGCAACAAAATGCAGATTTAATCCGGGAAAATACACAACTAAAGAAGTCGTCTTATGTAGTCAAAGAAATGCAACGAATCATTATAATAGTTCTGGTATTGCTCCTGATTGGACTAGCAACTTTGTACTATCGAAAACTCTTACTTATATGGCGGTTGAGAAAACTTTCAAAGCATATTCAATCTAATACAAAGCATTTACAAGAAATATTAGAATTGCCTACCTCCAATTATGTACCGATAAATAGTACCTATCAAAATCAGAGCTATACTCCAACCTATTTCAGGAAAAAATACCCCTTATTAAATTCTATTGATCAGAGTCTTGCCATCAATGAGTTACAAACATCCATCAATAAGCAGAAAGCCATGCATCAATTACTTTTACAAACCATAGAAAAAAAAGAGGACCAACTCAAAGCATTTAATTATTCTATAAGTCACGACCTAAAAATACCTCTGATTTCTGCTTCCAATATATTACAGCTGATTAAAATCAAACATGCTAATAAGATAGAACCTTTACTCCCTTATTTAGACTCCTTTGAAAATACGATCAATGAAATGAATCAAAT
>JBCBCD010001290.1:0-2006 GCA_038530915.1 Bacteroidota bacterium | reverse complement strand
GCTGGTGTAGACTCATCACCTCACGGCGTGAGGTGATGAGTCTACTCCAGTATTATTGGGTGTTTAACCTGCTCAATTTTGGGCTTCCCTCTCTTATACACTTCCGCTTTCAAGGCTCCTTGCTCCTCCATCACTATCCCATCCCATTCCAAGCCACAATCATTGTGCAAATAAGCAGATTTATCTAAAATGAGCTTTCCACCTGGTTTTACAATTAATTGTGCTGCCTCGGGAAAAGAAATACGGCAACCAATTGTCAATACCCCACCTCCTTCCACGATAACATCTGACTCGAGATCTTTGGCCCCACCCCAGCTGATGCTATCTCTGATCACAATAGGGTCTGTAATTTTTTTGCACCAAGTCTTTTTAACAAATTTACGAGTTCTGTATTCAGGTATCGAAAGATGTTGTTGGACTCTTCCTATTTGACAGGGTGACCATCCATTTTGTAAAGCATTGTAATCCATAACATTATTGGTAGCCATGGTATCACAGGGAGGCTCTTCTGTCCGCCCCCAACATTTACCGGGATGATCTGGGGTATCCGGACAACCATCGTTTCTCCAGGCATGATTCAGTCCAAAAATATGTCCTACCTCATGATTCAAAACCCCACGGTATTTCCATGATGGGCCTTTATCTTCAAATGGACCGGCAATTTTAATAGCATTTCCTAAAGCAACGCCTACACTACCTGCCAGATAAGTTGAAGAAGCAACGCTATCAGGATGATGAGGCATTACAAAAATATTCAATACAGAATCCAGCTGAACGCCATATTTGTTGATTACTCTCCTATCGAATAGATTTCTAGTTCTTCCTTTGTGTACATAATAGGACAAGGTATCATCGAAGTGAAAGTAAATGCCCTTATCATTGGGATCTCCTTTTTTAGGAGTCAATTCGTACCGGTAACGGGTGGGCAATACCGGAATTTCATTTCTGTAAGGCAACCAAAGTTTATTGTTGGTTTCCAAATCTTTACCAGCAGAATGCAACCATCCCATAGTAAAGTCAATGGCTTTCTCTCCGTAATAATTGATGCTGCTATCAGCTGCATTAAGCCAGTGAATATTTATCCTAATGGTTTTTATTGGCGTATGATCCAGGTGATTGGTATCTGGAATATAGTTCCCAAAAACATAACATGGATTGAGTGCCACCCTCCTTTTGGTAATTTGATTTGGAAGGCTATCCAGGTCAACCAAATCTTTGGCCTCAACATATCTTCTTGATAATACAGTCGGTATCTCCTGCTTAGTTTGCTGAAGCTCTGCAGCTGGTGTACAACTACAAATGAGTAGAAAAAAAGCTATGAAGCATTTATATTTTTTCATATTGATGGTAAATTCTATATTGCTTACGACGCATTATATTGGCAAAAGTATCATCATTGGCTCGTATAAAATTGGTACTTCTACCAACTCCCACCGGCACCGCCACCGCCAAATCCACCACCACCGAAACCACCAAATCCGCCACCACCGCCGCCAGAATTGGTCCAGCCGCCTCCACCGTCACCCGGGAAGTACATCCAACCACCTCTGCCTCTAGCTCGAGGTTCCCAATCATATCGTCCGTCTCTATAGTATCCACCTCCATCTCCTCCTCCTCTGTTTCGGAAAATGTTCATAAGAACAAGTAAGAGGATAATTATTGTAAGTACAGCTAATACAGGAGGAAAATCTCTATCTGGAAGGTCATTGACATAGGTACCACTACCTAAGTCCATAATAACGTTGGTTGCACGATCTAAGCCTTGATAGTATTGGTTATTGCGAAAAGCAGGCGAAATTACCTGGTCAATGATTCGCCCGGCCATCACATCAGGTAAAAAGCCTTCCGCTCCATAACCTGTTTGAATGAATATTCTCCTATCATCTATGGCAATATAAATCAAGATTCCATTATCTCTTCCTTCACGTCCAATTCCCCATGCTCTTGCTAAAGCATAGGAATAGCCAAAAATATCTTCTCCTTCTAAAGAGCGATCAATGACAATT
>JBCBCD010001289.1:0-2008 GCA_038530915.1 Bacteroidota bacterium | reverse complement strand
TTTCAATAGCCCGATCTAGAACAGGATCTCTATTTTGTAAACGATCTAGATCAGACATGATTACAAACTCATCTGGTGGAACACCGTTTTCAAAATTTTCGCCATCTGGGGTAATGGTTCTAGAGATGGAAAAACGGTAGGTCCATCCATTAGGGATTTGGCCGCCATTTGGTATACCGAGGCCACCACCAGTGGAATCTCCCATTAAAGTAAAGTTAGGTAAAGTTCTAGCCCCCAACGCAAAGAAGGAAGTCGCGCTGTAGGAACCACGATCAATGAGCACTATAACTTCTTTATCGTAAGTTCTACGCTCAGTTTCAGGTTCTAAGTAAGCTGGTTGAGCTTCTGAAAAATCTTCTGGTCCAGGACCATTTTTGATGTACGAGTTATAAATAAAAGTTCTTTCTTGTGCGAATCGATTTAAAATTCTAAAAACATTGCCAACACTTCCCCCACCATTTTGCCGAAGATCGAGAATTAAGCCATCGGTTTCTTCATAAAGTAAGAATAGAAAATCTATATCAAAATTAGTCACAGTATTGCTAAAAGAGGAATAACGAATATACCCAACTTTGCGATCTGCCAGGAAATCGTGTGTAAATGGACCCGTTCTAAAGGGTTCTTCGCTTAAATATTCCTCTCGGATGAGCCGATAGTCAATGTTTTCTGGTCCTAAAAAATCAAAATTAAATCTGGAAACATTAAAGGGTGAAATCAAATTAACATGGCATCCCTTAACTCATTCAACATTTCAGCAAGAATGTCAAATAGCTCAACTTGCCTGGTTTCATCTGTAACCCTTGGGCTATACCTCTGGTAGACCTCATCCCAATCGATACCTTTATATTCAAAGAAAGAATAGTTTTCCTTAGCTTCTTGCCATAGATATTCAAAGTTGGCACGGGGTGAATTTTCTGGCTCAGATTCTAGAATGAGTTCCTCACACCCAAACGTAGTTATCAATAAGAAAAACAAAGAGAGCAAAATTCTGAAATTCATATGTTTATACTTGATCATTAGAAAGGGCTTAAGCGTATGTTTAAAATTTGGGCCGAAGGATGAAATTTAAACATACGCTAATTATTAACGGAGTTAAGTTCACTAAATCGGATGATTAAACCCAGATGTACTTGGTGCTGAGCCAATTCAATCTGGCCTAATCCTTCCTTACCACTAAAAGCATCCCAGAAATAAGATAATTGTAAACCATTCCCATTTCTGAAAAAATATTGGTAGTTGAGCTGACTATTGATGCGAAAACCACCGACGCTAAATTCATTTTTCTGATCATAATCTGTAGTCCCGTCAGAGAAGTCATCTAGGTAAGTAAAGCTAGGAGCCCAGCTTAGATTAACGATGGGGATATTTAACTGATAGGTCAATTTACTGACTCTCCTGCCTGGTTTCAAGGGGATAAGCCAAAGTAATTTTCTACGGTCTTTAGTTTTATCCATCAATAATTCTAGTCGACCGCTAGCCATTAAGGTGTTAAAAGTCTCTACAGTATTCCCTGCATTTCTGAATGCGGGTGTATTCCGTATGTTTGTAGTACCATGATAGGCACCACCCACCAGTAGATTTAAATTGGGTTTGAGTGCTTTGATATTTCTCAACAAATCCCCGCCATGACCTATGGCATAGGTCGTTGAAGAATAGGTAGCCAATTCAGTTCTAGTTAGGTTACCATAACCAAAAGTCCCATAAAGGGTAGAAGACCATTTTCCGTTGTAGGATGGAAATGAAAAACCAGTAGATGGCAGCCAGCCCTGATAAAAAAGCGGAGATACGCCTGCATCTCTTAACTCATATCGAGTAACTCCTCCACCAATTATTAAAAAATCTCCCTGATCAAAAGTGACGGTTTGGTCCTGAGCTTGGCCAAAAGTCTGTAGGGGTATTAATAGCAGAAGTAAGATAAAAGACTTTTTCATCTGTTAAATAATTGGTTAATGTTGGGTACTAAGTAATTTTGCCAACTACTTATTTACCTTAGCGTACACAAGTTTAC
>JBCBCD010001288.1:0-2012 GCA_038530915.1 Bacteroidota bacterium | reverse complement strand
TCTTCGTTAAATTCTCAGCTGATGTGAATCACCTTGCGAATTTGCCTTGATCAGCCCCAAAATCTGATAGATCAAAAACACTACTTATTTTTGTCCAAGCACTTAATGGTCAAAGAATAACTTATCGATTTGGATCTGTCATTTCAACTTTTAGTTTCGTTATTTTTCATTTTTCTTTTGCCCGATCAACAACCAATAAAAATCAAATTTTACCATGCAAAAAGTTGCACCTTACCAACCAAAAAATAAAATCAGACTTGTAACTGCGGCCTCTTTATTTGATGGTCATGATGCAGCAATAAACATAATGCGCCGCATCCTTCAGAGCTCAGGTGCAGAAATCATCCACCTTGGTCACAATCGCTCTGTAAAAGACATAGTTGAAACTGCTATTCAGGAAGATGTCCAGGGTATAGCAATTACTTCTTATCAAGGTGGGCACAATGAATTTTTTAAATATATGTATGACCTGCTCAACGAAAAAGGCGCAGGGCACATCAAAATATTTGGCGGTGGAGGTGGAACCATACTCCCTTCAGAGATAGAAGAACTCCATAGCTATGGCATCACCAGAATTTATTCTCCTGATGATGGTCGCCAAATGGGCTTGCAGGGAATGATTAATAATGTACTAGAGCAATGTGATTTCCCTGTTGGTAATCATCTTAATGGTGAGCTAAAATCTTTTAAAGCTCAAGAAGCCAAGTCAATAGCAAGAATGATTTCAGCAGCAGAAAATTATCCTGATGATAATAAACAGTGGCTAGATGAAATAGATGAAAATATTGCTGAAAAGATAGTTCCAGTTTTGGGAATTACTGGTACCGGAGGGGCAGGAAAATCAAGTATGGTGGATGAATTGGTACGTAGGTTTTTATTGGATTTTCCGGATAAGACACTAGCTATTATTTCTGTAGATCCATCCAAAAGAAAAACGGGTGGAGCTCTATTGGGTGATAGAATTCGCATGAATTCGGTTTATACCGATAGAGTATATATGCGTTCTTTAGCAACCAGACAATCTAACCTCGCTTTGTCAAAACACATACAATCGGCTATCAACATCATCAAGGCAGCTGATTATGATTTAATTATTTTAGAAACCTCAGGAATTGGTCAATCTGATACAGAGATTGTTGATCATTCGGATGTTTCACTATATGTGATGACCCCTGAATATGGTGCTGCGACCCAGTTAGAAAAGATCGACATGCTTGATTTTGCAGATATCATTGCCATCAATAAGTTTGACAAAAGAGGCGCCTTGGATGCCTTGAGAGATGTAAAGAAGCAATATCAACGCAATCACCTCTTATTTGAAGAACCGTTAGATAATATGCCTGTATATGGTACTATTGCTTCTCAATTCAATGATCCTGGCACCAATCAATTGTATAAAAGACTGATAGATAAAATAGCAGAGAAAACCGAAGCTCCTTTAAATTCCAGCTTTGAAATCTCTGAAGAGATGAGTCAAAAGATTTATATCATTCCACCTAACAGGACGCGGTATTTATCAGAGATCAGTGAGAATAATCGGCAATACGATCGATGGGTAGAACGTCAGGTGACCATTGCCAGAAAATTATTTGGCTTAAACCTTACTAAAGAAACACTCACAAATACACTTTCTGAAAGTAGCACGGCTCTAACGGATATTGCTAAAGTGTATGAGCAATTGGAAATGGACCTGGATGGTCAGGCAAAAAGATTGTTGGATGCATGGCCAGATAAGAGAGCTGCCTATGAATCAGATGAATTCGTTTATCAGGTAAGAAATAAATCAATTAAGGTTCCTACTAAGATTGAAACACTCTCTCATTCTAGAATACCAAGGGTGATTTTACCAAAATTTGAAGATTGGGGTGAAATCTTAAAATGGCAACTGCAGGAAAATGTGCCTGGTGAGTTTCCTTTTACTGCCGGTGTATTCCCATTCAAACGCAAAGGGGAGGACCCAACGAGGATGTTTGCAGGAGAAGGTGGACCTGAACGTACCAATAGACGATTCC
>JBCBCD010001287.1:0-2013 GCA_038530915.1 Bacteroidota bacterium | reverse complement strand
AATTCCCTTTAAAATTCTTCACATTTATGGACGATTTACCCACTTTTGAGGTGATATTAGAAAATGGGGATAAGAAAAAATTAGAGGGAAAATCTTATTTCAAAGAAGGATTGAGGAATGAACAATATGAACCATCTTTCAGCATAGATGGGAAGAATGCCATTATAAAAATTCCTTCATGGGAAGACAATACAGCAGGCCCCTTTAATTACAATCTCGAAGATATGGCATCCACTTCTAAGCTTGGAAAATTCATCAGGGAATCAATAGAAGAAGCTATAAATGCTCAATCGGAACATCTAATCATAGATCTAAGCGGAAATAAGGGCGGGAAAAGTGGCCCGGCTGCTATACTTTTGAGTTACCTGATTAATAAACCCTTTAAATATTATAGTGAAATAAAAGTCACATCCAATCATTTTCCAACCAAAGAACATATAACCAATAAAGAATTAGTTGCTTTATATGAATCAAGTGATGCCAAAGCTTTAATTAATGAAATAGATGGTGAGTTTTTCTTCAAAGAAGAAATATTACCATTCATTGAGCCTAAAACCAATCAATTTGAAGGAACTGTAGAACTACTGGTGGATAAATATTCTCTTTCGGTAAGTACAGATGTCGTTGCTGTTCTAAAAAAGAACCGTGAGGTAGAAGTTACTGGAGATGAAATAGGAGGGAGTTTGGAGCACTATTGCGCTGGGAACTATTTAAATCTTAAGTTACCACATTCAGGTATTGAAGTGAATATACCCATTCAAAGGTTGAAGTATTAAAAAAAATTCCCGAAGTTTTCACACCTTCACTAATCTTATGTCTAAGGGGAAATCCTTAAATACATTATTATGAATCCATTTACAAAATCATATGATTCAGACCATACCGATGATGAATTGATCAAGAGAACCCTCAAGGGAGATCGAGATGCCATTGATGAGTTGCTTAGAAAACATCAGTCTTACATCTATAATGTGGCTTGGAAAATGGTCCAAAACCCTGATGCTGCCGCTGACCTTACTCAGGAAGCTATGATTAAAATAGTGACCAATCTGGGTAAGTTTAAATTCAATAGCACTTTCAGAACCTGGGCCTATAGAATAGTTGTGAATCATTTTTTGACTGAGAAAAAGAGAGGGAATGAAAAATTCCTTACCAGTTTTGAAGACATGGCTCATTCTTTGGATACCATTCCAGATAATGAAATGAATGAATTGGAGCAACAAGAAGCAAAGGAATTGATTCGAGAAATGAACCTGAGTTGTATGTCTGGCATGTTGCTTTGTCTAAATAGAGAGCAGCGCTTGATTTACATTATAGGTGAAATGCTGGGTGGAGATCACAACATAGGTTCAGAAATTATGGGAATCAAGAAAGATAATTTTAGGGCCAAATTGAAAAAAGTCAGAAGAGATCTTTACAATTTTATGAATAATAAATGTGGCCTGGTCAATAAAAACAACCCCTGTCGATGTCATAAGAAAGTGAAGGTAGCCATGGATATGAAGGTAGTTGATGCCAAAAACTTACTCTTTAATAGATCTGAATACTCTTCTTTTAAGTCACAGATCGCAGAAGATGCAGACTTTATGTTTGATGAGCTCGATAAACAATATGCTGAATTGTATAGAGGAATGACTTTCAAGGACAATTTTGACAAGAAAAGCTTTATCAATAAAATTATTGAAGATGCCAATTGGCAATCTAAGTTGAATTTGAATTAGACAGGTAAGTGGTTGGACAAAAATAAATAGTGTTTTTGATCGATCAGATTTTTGGAGCTGATCAAGGCAAATTCGCAAGGTGATTCACATCAGCTGAGCATTTAACGAAGAGCAGCTCAAAAAGATGACATCATAAAGTAATAGTTATTTTGTCCAACCGCTTATCATAAATATATGCATGTGTAGAACATGAGTTATCCCGAATTTTACAGAAAAGATCAGAGTGTGCTTAAATTGTTAATTAACTGATAATCAATATCTAAGTAAGAGAGCAGTACTATCTATGTTTTCT
>JBCBCD010001286.1:0-2016 GCA_038530915.1 Bacteroidota bacterium | reverse complement strand
TAGCAGTACACCATTATGGTGGTCCTAATGTCCTGAATTTCGTCAATAAACTTAAAGAAACTTATGAGACTTACAATCGTCCTATTTGGGTAACAGAATTTGCTGTAGCTGACTGGAATGCAACTTCTCCTCAAAATAATAAGCACTCAGAGGCTGCAGTCACTGCATTTATGAATGATGCATTGGCAGCACTGGATGACATTGACTGGATCTATCGATATACTTGGTTTGACGGAAGCAATGCAGCCTTATATACTTCTTCCATATTTGACGATGACGCTAATATCACGCCACTTGGAGAGGTTTATGCCGCACACAATCCTAACCTAGAAATCGGTCCAGGTGTAGATACTGAATTTGAACCGGAAGTAGATCCCAATGAATTGTTGATCAATGGGGGATTTGAAACTGGTGAAATCGCTCCCTGGAAAGGATTTAAGAATGGTGTTGTTGGCCCTGCTACTACAGCCCCCCACACAGGCAACTTCTGTGGTCGTATAGAAAATGGAGATGGTTCTTTGTTCTATGTCGCTGATGTAGAGCCTGGCACAACCTATACCTTAAGCTTCTACTCTAAATGGCTGGAAGCAAGTGATAATACCTTCTCAGGCAAATTGAGGAATAATGAAGGAAATGCACTAATTGAATCTTTACCGGATATGCCACAGACTGATCAATGGGAAGAAACTACTTATGACTTCACGGTTCCCGATGGTGTGACACAACTAAAAATGGTATTCTTCAAAGGAAAAGGATTTGCACCATTTTTCATGGATGATGTTTCACTACAAGTAAAAGAGGAATAAGTCATTTTTTAGGATATATGCTGTCGGCATTGGCAGCATATATCCTTATTCTTCTTTCTTTTTTTCCCATTCTGATAATTTCAAATCAATAGACTCAGCATCTTTCTTTTTCTGGTAATAAGATGAATAATCACTGCCCTTTTTCAATCTGCTTGCCATCACAATCGCCTTTTGATAATTCTCAACTGCAGCCCAATATTTTGCTTGAGTCCACAATAAATGTCCTTTGATATACTCTCGCGGATAAAAATTTTTATTCCAATCTGTAATGCGTTGACTCCAATTATTACTTTTTTCTAGCCATTCTTTCGCCAGGTCCATTTTAGAACTAGTATTAATCAAATGCTCTGCGCCTTGCAAGTAGACAATCCACTTAATACTTGAATCTGCCTTTTCTACTCGACTTTCTACTTCCTGTTGAAAAAGATTAAAGTAATTGGTTTCAAAATTTAAGCTCATTTTTAAGTGCTCCCATTCCATTATGAGTTTGCCATTTTGAAATCCATTATTTTGTATACTATAAGAAAGCGCTTCCTGGTAGGTATTATCTTCCTCTGGATTAAATACAACTCTTAAAGCATCTTCTTTTTCTTCGTAGCTAAATGCTCCCCACTGGTCTGCTACTTTATTAAAAATAGCCAACCACTCCCCTTCCTTTTTGGGTAAAATAAAAAAGGCGTACTTTCCTTTTTCTAACTGCTGTCCCTGAAAAGAAATAGCTGTACTCAATTCAATAGTAGTAGCATTGTTGGCACCAGCACGCCATACTTTATCATAAGGTACTTGTGCTCCCCAAATTGGCCGATTGTTAACATTAGGACTTCCATATTTGATCTCGATATCAGTATAACCTATCTTTTGATAAACACCTTTGTCAGGGCTGACTCTAGGTACCAGTCCAATTTGGTATTGACCGATTAGATCTTGGCTAAGCAACAAAACAAGCATTAATAAAAGTAAACGTTTCATCTAAATCATTTTTAGATGAGACGAATAAAAAAGGATGTTGCTGCTTTGTTATTTCAAAAGAGGAGACTTGTACTGTTTATAATATACCCAACTGTTTAAAATGGATCGTTCATTTTCAGGTAAATCAACTAATCTATCTATGTTTACAAAAAGAGCCCTTTTTATTTCATTTTTATCTTGAACCTCAATGGTACCTTCAAAATCATTGGAGTAAAACTCAATGGTAAAATACTGGATTTGA
>JBCBCD010001285.1:0-2018 GCA_038530915.1 Bacteroidota bacterium | reverse complement strand
GTATTGGTCCTTCTTCCAATAGTACTTCCTAGTAAGCATTTCTTTGTTAATTGGATAATGTGTTCAAATTATGATCCTTGGATACATAAAAGTTATTTTCCAATGTTTGATACTGTGTAGAGTGTAGGGTGTAGTGGGATCAATCACTACACCCTACACTCTACACCCTCAACTAACTCACTTTTAGGAAGTGATCTTTTAGTTGCATCATATCAGTTTAAGGGAACTGAAATAATTAAATAGTTACAAAAAATGGCTGAAACTGTTTTAATTGCTGGTGGTACCGGCTTGGTAGGATCCAGACTTAGTTTTTTATTAAAAGAAAAAGGATACAATGTGATTCATCTTAGTAGAACGGCCAATCCTACTGCCACTTATCCTGCTTATGCCTGGGACCTCAATAAAATGAGCATTGATCAGACAGCAGTAGAACAAGCAGATTACATCATTAGTCTGGCAGGTGCTGGTATTGCAGATAAGCCCTGGACACAACAACGCAAGCAACTCATTATAGATAGCAGGGTAAATAGTAATGTGCTTTTATGGGACACTATTAAAAAGCTAGATAAACCGCCAAAAGCATTTGTAGCTGCCTCTGCGATAGGGTATTATGGCGATAGTGGAGAGTCAATAGTTAATGAACGTACTACATACGGCTCTGGTTTTTTGACAGAGAGTACCATACAATGGGAAGCAGCCATTCAGGATAACCAATTGGATTCAGTAAGGACCGTTTTATTAAGAATAGGTGTTGTACTTTCTACTAAAGGTGGGGCACTACCTAAAATGATGATGCCTTTCAAGTTTTTAACAGCTACTTATTTTGGGGATGGACGTCAATGGTACTCGTGGATACATATCGATGATTTGGCCCATTTATTCATCAATGCTATAGAGAAAGAATCCATGAAAGGAGTGTATAATGCAGTAGCACCTCAACCTATAAGAAATAAAGCTTTTACAGAAACAATAGGGAAAGTATTGAAAAAGAAAAGTATTCTGATGCCAGCACCCTCTTTCGCATTGAGGTTAGGATTGGGTGAGATGGCTGATGCTGTACTTTTTAGCACCAGAGTTTCAGCAGATAAAACGCTGGAAAGTGGATTTAAATTTCAATACCCGGAATTGGAATCTGCTTTGCAAGACATTATTACCAATAATAAATAACACTGCTAGTGTTTGACAACTTCGACTTCTTGGTTGTCAACCACTAGATCTATGAATTTTCCTTTAAAACGAGTTGCTTTAACGATATTAGAATCAATCCAATGGTAGCTACCTCCTCTGGGTTTATTCATAAGTAGATAGTGGTAATTGATATTGTGTCTGCTAAGCCATGCTTCAGTCAACTCTCTTAATTCCTCCGTGCGTGCTGTGAAAAAAGTAACGATATGCCCTTGTTCGTACCATCTGTTGATGATTTTTAATGCCTCTGGGTAAGGCAAAGCTGTAATCATACGTTCAGGTTCTTCATTGGGGATGTCTTCACAAATGGTACCATCTATATCGATTAAAAAGTTCTTAGCATTGCCTGGAAGGGATGGGCTTACACGTTGACCTTTTTCGTTAAATCGTTCTTCTACTACGTGTTTTGAATCACTCATCTCAGTTTGGATTTGTTTGGAATCTAACTATAAAATTGATCATTGGTTCTAATCTTCTTATTTCTTAACAATAAAGTAATTTTTATTCAAAGAAAATTAAAAGAAGATTAGTTAGTGTAATCCTTACAAAAATAGGTAAAAAAGAAATAAACCAGCTAGAAATATTTTGTAGAAGTTTAAGCTTAAAGGATTATTTATTGATGTTTTACAATAGCTTAACAAGAAAGTGTATGAGTTTATAAGTGTATTAGGTTAAAAGTGAACCTATTAACTCAATACACTTATAAGCTCATCGACTAAAATTGGATATATAAGGTTGGGTCAATCGATTGTCCTTTGTGCCAGAGTTCAAAATGCAATTGTGGACCACTGGAAAGGGTACCTGTATTTCCAATTATAGCAACTGCTTCACCT
>JBCBCD010001284.1:0-2024 GCA_038530915.1 Bacteroidota bacterium | reverse complement strand
TGATATGAATCACCTTGCGAATTCGTCTCGATCAACTCCAAAAATCTGATCGATCAAAAACACTACCTATTTTTGTCCAACCACTTATCTTCTTTTTCCAAATAATGACAATAGGAGCTGTTTAGGCTTTTTCTTATTGGAAAGTTAAGAATCAAAAACATACAGTAAAGAAAAATGACAAAAATCTGTTTTTTTTAAGATTAAGCACTCTTTTAGAATGACAAAACATAAAGTTGTCAAAGTTTCCATTCGATGTTAATTGATTTTGTATACAGCTTTTTTCGATAAATTTTAGGAAAATGCCGATTAACAGCCAGCGTTTGGCTGCTTAATGACGTTTAGTTAAAAAAATTAAGAAATATTACTTGTCTAAAGTGAAAATTAAATTAGTTTTGCCAGCGAATTATTAGATAAAAATCGGGATTTATACCTTATTGACATTAGATTATGATCGATTCTCAAAATCAAACAATCTACAAAGCACTGTAATTCAACACTCTAAACAGACAATAACATTACTTTTCCAAATTATCATCTGTGTACATCCCGAAATAACAGCGAATTTATTAACAAAACCCTGTGTTAACTGTTATCCTTTTGCCTTAAGAAAAAATTAGGAAAAGGAAATTAATACAAGTTAGCAGGAAAAAATTAGCTTACACTCACTCACAAACATTTGTTCGTGCTTGAGATAAAACAAGCTATTAGATTAGGTATTGGAATCAACAATTTTTTATAAAACTCGAATCATTATGAAAAGGCTCTCACTAGTTCTAATGCTAGCATTCGCTAGCTTTACAGCACTGGTAGCTCAGAGAAGCATCTCTGGGACAGTAACAGACGAAAATGGCGAAGGCTTAATTGGCGCTACCATTTTGGTAAAAGGTACTTCAACAGGTGCAGTTACTGACATCGACGGTAGTTTTAATTTATCCGTTCCTGAAGGAAACGATGTACTGGTATTTTCTTACACTGGTTATGGTACTAGAGAAATTACATTAGGAACTTCAAACGTTGTAGACGTTGAATTGAATCCTGATGCACAACTTTTAAATGAGGTTGTCGTTACTGGTTATTCAGAAGTACAGAGAAGTAAATTGATCTCTTCTGTAGCAGTTGTAGATCAAGCAGCTATTGAAAATGTACCCCTTCCTGACGTTAACCAATTGATCCAAGGTCGTGCGGCAGGTGTATTGTCAACTGCTCCATCTGGTCAGCCTGGTGCGGTACAGGATATTCGTATTCGTGGTACGGGATCTATCAGTGCAGGTCGTGGTCCTTTGTACGTAATCGATGGTATTATCATTGAAAGAGGTAACTTCACATCTGTTACTCAGACCAACGATATCCTTTCTAACTTGAACCCAAATGACATTGCTAATGTCTCTATTTTGAAAGATGCATCTGCAACTGCATTATATGGTTCTCGTGGTGCTAATGGTGTAGTGGTAATCACTACCAAAAGAGGTAAATCTGGTAAAACTAAGATCTCTGCGAATGCATGGTATGGTATTACAGGTTCTTCAGGAGCAACTGACTTCCGTGTAATGACTCCGGAGGAGCACCTTGCATATGAAAGAACAATTTTGGAAAACTCTGGTTTCGACCCAGATCAGTTCCGTCCAGCTTCTTTGTATGACAACCCAACAGATTGGGTAGATGAAGCGTTCCGTGATGGTATTACTAGAAACATTGAATTATCGGCTAGTGGTGGTAATGATAAGACTCGTTTCTTCCTTTCTGGTGGATTTTTCGACCAAGAAGGTATTTTGATTGAGTCTAACTTCAGCCGTTTGTCTTTGCGTACAAACATCGATCATACTGCTTCTGACAAGTTGAGCTTCGGTTTGAACTTGAATGCTTCTTACACAGATAACTTGAATGCAACTGCAGGTAACCGTTTTGCTTCTCCACTTTTGGGATCTTTCACTAATGCACCTTTTGCAGCTGCAAGAGATGAAGATGGTCAATTGTTCTCAGGTCTTGAGTCTGACTGGCAAGGTACCTTCCCAGACAACTTCTTG
>JBCBCD010001283.1:0-2030 GCA_038530915.1 Bacteroidota bacterium | reverse complement strand
GTCTTTTTTTAAGTTCGATTTTCTGGCTTACCAATACAAATTATCAGACCAATCTTTTTGAACCGCAGTGGACGCAGAGTTACGCGGAGTTAGACTACTAATTTGTTTAGGAGACTAAACAAATTAGCAGGATGAAATCACAAGATCACAGCATCGCAGGATCATAAAATGTCATTAGTGCTTAACAATGTCTCCTCTTTTTAGCTTCTTGCCAATGTAACCTTCCTCAAATTCAATAGGGACAGATTGTAAACCATCCTTGGTATTGACTGGTATTAGGCAGTTGAAATGAAGATGCTCAATGTTGGTTTGGCCAGTCATGCCAGATAAACCGATGGGCATGCCTTTCTTGACTTTATCTCCCAATTTCACAAAACTTCCCTGATGAATTAAGTGGGCATATTGAGTAAATAAACCAGTAGATGGATCGTAAATAGTGATGTAATTAGAGTGATTTCTCCATTCCGTATCCCAACCTCCGTATTTATAATCTTTGATTACACCTACGACATAGCCATCAGTGGCAGCACAAATCGTATCTTTTGGTTGAAGGCTGAAATCTATGGCGTATTTTGAAAAAGGTGTGTTGTGTGTAGGCAGCATGTCATAGCCTTGGATGATCTTATACTGTCTTCCTGTGGGAAAGGGTAATGTAATTTTTTGTTTTTCAATTACTCTAGTTGTATCACCCAGTAAAGAGTTGAAATCCATGCTGATTTGAGTTCCTTCAGAAATATTGAAATAGAAGGTACTATCTGATAGTTCAGTTAATATAATTGGATTAATGACATCAAATTGACGCTGTAAGTCTTGTGTTGTTGTCGTAATCCAAACACGTAATGGACACCTCAAAGGATTGGATAAATTAACAATCAAACTATCTCCGTCAACAGAAGCGACTTTTTCATAACTGTACTGATACAAACGTGTAGTAGGTACTTTTTTAGAAGCGCATCCGGATATAATAATGAAACAGAAAAATAGTTTGAGATATCTTTTCATCTTTGTAAATCTTATGATAAAGTTCGATTTTCTTGCTAAGCGACTGTGATTTTCTGATCAATTCTTTTGAACCGCAGAGTTGCACAGAGTTTCGCTGAGTTACTCTGCTAAATTGCAAAGCTGGCTTTACAATTTAGCAGAAGATCATCACAAGATCACAGCATCGCAGGATCACAAGATGTCCCTATTCTCCTAAAAACGGATATCTATAATCCGTTGGAGGAACGAAGTTTTCTTTGATAGATCGTGGAGACAGCCAACGGTATAAGTTCAGGGCAGAACCAGCTTTATCATTGGTACCAGAACCTCTAGAACCACCGAATGGTTGTTGGCCTACAACTGCTCCTGTTGGTTTATCATTGATATAGAAATTACCTGCCGCATGACGCAACTTCTGACTTGTCATTTCAATTACTTGGCGATCTTTAGCAAAGATGGCACCAGTTAATCCATAAGGAGAGGTTTCATCCAGGATGGTCAATGTTTCTTCGTACTTGTCATCTTCGTAAACATAAATCGTCAAAACAGGACCGAATATCTCTTCACACATGGTGCGGTAATTAGGATCAGCTGCAACAAGAACAGTAGGCTCAATAAAGAAACCTTCTGTTTTATCGTGGCCACCACCAATTAAAACTTCCACATTTTCATCAGTTTTAGCCTGATCGATATATGCTGCAATCTTGTCGAAAGCGCGTTCATCGATAACTGCATTGATGAAGTTTCCAAAGTCTTCCACAGTTCCCATTTTGAAGCTTTTAATATCTTCCAGCATAAAAGCTTTTATATCCTCCCACATGCTCTGTGGAACGTACGCACGTGAAGCTGCAGAACATTTTTGCCCTTGATATTCGAAAGCGCCTCTTACCAAACCTGTAGCTACTTGTTTGGCATCCGAAGAATTGTGAACCATCACAAAATCTTTACCACCCGTCTCCCCTACTATACGTGGATAACTTTTGTATTTATAGATATTTTGTCCGATTGTACTCCATAAATGCTGGAATACTTTTGTACTTCCGGTAAAG
>JBCBCD010001282.1:0-2031 GCA_038530915.1 Bacteroidota bacterium | reverse complement strand
GAATATCGTTCTTTGATAAATAAAGTGATGTGACATTTCTATTTTTCAAAGAAGTAAATCTTTAATTTCAGAGAAAGCTTGAATAAAATAGTAAAACTAAATTTGATAATTATTAAATTGATATGCGATACTTCTTTAAGGTTCCATTTTTAGTGTAGAGTTTAGGGTGTAGTGGGTTGAAAGCTTATACCACTACAGTTTACACACTCAAACCTACACCATTTCACTTTTAGTAAGTAGAGTTATTTTCAATTAAATCTAATTAATTTTTACTTTGACTTAAGTGTGCTGGATAACGAACATGTAGTATGAATAAGTTCCTTACCTTTTTGCTTTTAGCCATGTTGAGTTTTTCAACAATAAGTGCACAAGATCAACAGTTTAGTCAGTTTTTTGCTGCTCCTATGACTTTGAATCCTGCTTTGACAGGAGCTTTTTCGGGGCGCTATCGAGTGGGTATCATTTACAGAAACCAATGGGCCAATGTTTTGGAATCTCCAATGGTGACCTATGGTGCAGCTGCAGATTTTAGATTTAGCCTGAATCCAAGAACCAGTAGGAAACAAGATGGTTTGGGAGCCGGCATGATTTTTTATGCTGATCGCTTCAGCGATTCTGGTTTTTCTACCAATCAACTGGCTATTTCTACTGCTCTTCATAAATCACTGAGTGATTACAATGATCAATACTTAACCTTGGGCGTCCAGCTTGGTATTGCACAAAGAAATATCAACTTTGGTAATATTTTCTTTAATGATCAGTTCAATGGTACTACCGGCTTTACAGACCCTACGGCAGAGCCACTTCCTGCCAATAATTTTACATTTTCTGATCTTTCGGTAGGATTAAATTATACCTATTCCCCACAAAATGGCTTACGCATCTTTGCCGGTGCAGCACTATTTCATGTAGTCGAGCCAGAAGTAACTTTCTATCAGGACACTGAAGATCCCGATGAAGCAGGGAGCAATAAATTGTTCAGAAAATTAACTTCTTATTTAAGTGTTGATATTGCTTTAAATGATAATGTTAGAATATCACCAAGAGCTGTTGTCCATGCACAAGGACCATTCCTTACCATCAATGCAGGTGCCAACCTCAGATTGAGAGTAGATGAAGTTAATGGCGTGGCATTTCATTTAGGTGGATGGGTCAGACCTGTAAGTGACGTTAATAATACCTTGGTATTGGATACCGCAGTGGCGATGGCTGGTATAGAATTTGACAACATCTTGTTTGGGCTGAGCTATGATATAGGGTTGAGTTCCCTGGATACTGTGCTTCCTCTGAATCGCAACATTTTTGAGTTTAGCATTGCTTATCTGGGATTGTACGATGATTCAGCAGTGTATTGTCCGAAGTTTTGATTTTCATACTGTCATGCTGTCATGCTGTCATATTGCCATAAATTTATGACAGTATAACAGCATGACAACATGATTTACATCTCCACATGTTCCACGATCTCTATTCCATAGCCCATTATTCCTATCCTTCTACGTTCCGGATTTTGAGTTAAGAGTCTGATTTTAGTGATGTTTAAATCTCTAAGGATCTGTGCACCTACACCATAATCCCTTTGTCCCATATCTTTGTAGAAGTTGATTTCCTCGTTGCTTTCTATTTTCTTTTGATAATTTTTTAGTCGATTTAGTAATGCATCCTGGTTTTCTCCATGTCGCATGTATAGCACAGCTCCTTGACCTTGTTCTGCTATTTTTTCTATGGCTTGTTTTAGAACGGCTCCATAACCTTCAAATAATGAACCGATGATCTCACCAGTCTGAGTGGAAGAATGAGCCCTAACTAAGACTGGATCACCTTCTTTCCATTCCCCCTTGGTAATAGCCAGGTGAATGTCACCGGTTGTAATTTGTCGATAAGCATAAACATTAAAATCTCCGTACTTCGTTGGTAATTTCACCTCAATTTCACGACTTACTATGCGCTCTTTCTCCATACGGTAAGCAACCAAATCCTTTATAGCGATGATCTTTAGATCAAATTTTTCAGCAATCTTTAATAACTGTG
>JBCBCD010001281.1:0-2032 GCA_038530915.1 Bacteroidota bacterium | reverse complement strand
CTATTGGCTTTGATTGATGAAGAATTAGTAGGCATGCTAAATGTGGTAGCTAGTCCCAAGCCAATAGGAAAATTTGATTGGGCCGATCTTTGTGCTCTTGGATAATGGTAATTTCTTCTTGTTCAGACTTGTTGAATTGCGAGCCTTCGAAGGTAAGAAAATCGGTTTCATCACCGACTTGCTTGACAAATTGAATCATATCTGAAGCATCTGATCGGCTGGCTTCTCTAATGATTAATTGTTCTCCTGTCTTTAAAGTGTAGGTTTCTTGCATGGTTTTACTCTTGAACTTTGATAACAGCAACCGCTTCAATTTCTATTATCCATTCAGGAAGTGCCAAAGCAGTTACGCCCACCAATGTGCTGGCTGGCATATTTGCATCCCCCATGATGTCTTTTCGAGTATCTCTGAAGGTGGCTAAATCTTCTGGTTTATAATCTACGATGTAAGTATTCATTTTGACGATGTCCTTATAAGTCGCTCCTCCTGCAGTAAGTTGTTCTTCCAAATTAGTCAAAGCAGAACGCATCTGACTTTCCAGATCTTCTCCTTCGCCAATTTGACCAGAGATGTATAAAGTCTTGATACCATTAGCAGTTACACTGACTACTTGTGAATAGCCACTAGCTGGATTGATGTATTCGGTTTCTAATGTTGTATTTACAATGGTAGTTTGTTGACAAGAAAAAATGGAAAGTACAAGGGTAAATAGTATAAGTTTCTTCATGTTATGATAATGATTGGAAAAATCACCCTCAGAGAAATGATGTACTTCACCATTTATCATGTTCAGCATCATCAAAAATCCATTCAGGAATTATTAAAATCATTATCATAACATGATAAATGGTGAAGTACATCATTTCTCTGAGGGTGATTTTTCCAATCAAAGGGTGAGGTAGAATATACAGATCAAGTTCAGCTTCTGAATATTTATTTAGTCCTTTTATGATTCGATTCACTTTTGCTGAAATGGCTTGATTATTTCGTGTTCTTTCTGGAAAGGGAACAGCAATAGGAATGTATTCTTTAGGAGCTTTTCCACCTTGTGCTAGTTTCTCTTGATAGCGCTGAACGAGCTGATCATAGGTACGAGAAGGTCGATTGGCTTTACCAAATTTATACTTTACGAGGGCTTTGGGAAACCAATACAAACCATCACCTAAGGGTTTGACACTTTTTAAAATATGATTGGCCTGTTGAGCAGCAGACCATTTATCATTATTGGTAAAATGATAAGTAGCTTCATCTAATTGATCAATGTAATTGATGAATTCCTGATATTTGAGTTGTAGGGAATCAATAATTTGAGTTTTATCCATTTGCATTTTCTTTAGTCATGGATAAAATAATCTTTTTGATAAATTAAAAGTTCCTAATTGATCCTTTTTTTCTTAAACCAGATGTCTCTAAAATCCAATGCAATAGATAAATTATGTGTAGATTCTCTGACCAGGTTATTATCTAAACGTCCTTGTTGTTGAAATTTATAAGTAAAATTGATCCGATCTTTAGAACGACCTACAGGCAAGCCTATTCCCAAGGTATACTGCCAAACCAGGAAATTATCATCGTCAATATTTAGGTAAGAGTTTCTCAGCCCAAAGCCTGCCCTAAATAATGTTCCGGTTACAGGTGAATCTCGCTTGTATTTGAGTACTGTATATTGAGCACCTACTGACAAACCATACACATTTTCGTATCGATAACTGGCAGACCGATCTAAAAGACGATTTAAATTGTCCCATCTTTCAAAGGTTCCATCTATTCCCAACAACCATTTTTCTGATTGTATGCCAAGTCCTATTTCATAATTTGCAGGTAGGGCAGTGGCGGTGCTTGTTATATCTCCTTCTAATAATTCCGTAGCGGTAATGAGGTTGTATTCATCAGCGGCACTGAGAATGACTTCAGGTTGAAAAGTAGCACCCAATGTAAAAGATGAATTGGGCAATTCTAATGAATATTGTAATCCAACTTTATAATTTACATCAGCTACACTCACCTTCGATTGTACCAGTAAGCTGTTAT
>JBCBCD010001280.1:0-2042 GCA_038530915.1 Bacteroidota bacterium | reverse complement strand
TTATTAAAACATTTTGAAGAAGTCCCATTTGAGATCATCTTTGTAACTGGTTATAATGACTATGCATTGGATGCCTTAAAAGTAAGCGCAGTTGATTACTTATTAAAACCAGTAGAAACGGAGGAGTTGATACAGGCCGTCCAAAAAGCCCAAACTAAAATCGCCAACAAAAAATTGTTGAAAAAATACGAAGTACTCAAACATAATATAGACCATATAGGCGGACAACAATCAAAAGTGGTCATACCGGGAGCAGCCGAATATTCTCTAATAAAAGTTGCTGATATCATTCGCTGTGAAGGATGGCAAAAATATACGCGTATCCATCTGCAAGATGGAACAAATATTTTAAGCTCCTATAATATTGGCGTATTTCGAGATATGTTGGAAACTTATGATTTTTATGCGCCTCATAAATCTCACCTTATCAATATTTACCACATACAAAAGTACTTGAAAAAAGGAGTGGTGGTCATGAGTGACCAAGTAGAAGTACCGGTGTCAAGAAGAAAAAAAGAGCATTTTTTACAGTACGTTTTAAAAAAGTAAGTCATACTACTTAGTTTATCCTAGCTATGTAATTCTAACAGTTTGTGCACTTGTTGTAAAAGATGTTAAAGTTTATACCGTTAATCGGATGAAAAGTACCGATAGTAGTAATTATCATGAAAATAAAATGAAATTCATGCATATTAATTATGCTATGCGGTAATGTTAAATACTTTGTGTTTAAAGATTCTATTTCGCTGCAAAGCTTTTATTTATTATAAATACCTTTTGGATAAATTAACCCCAAATTTTTTTGTAAAGTGCAAGCTTCAAATTTTCTTATTTAAATTATGTAACACCAATAGACCGATATCCTTTTAATATTATCCTTATGGTAATGTGAATAATGTAAGGCAAGTTCTTGCCTTACATTAATTTTTTACGGTAGGCGTTTCACAGCTTTTTCACCTTATGCAGTAAACCTTAGGTCATTTCATGAAAAGCTGACATTCTGATTAATAAGGCCATTAGATTTATGCATGATAAGATGTCAAAATGGCAGTATACCTAGCATGGCACGTTGTTTGGACTGAGAGTTAATATAAAAAATCAACATCATGCAAAAAGGTAACATTTCTGTACAAACGGAGAATATTTTTCCGATCATCAAGCAATTCCTTTACTCTGATCACGAAATTTTTCTCCGCGAGTTGGTATCTAATGCAGTGGATGCCACTATGAAACTACAAACCCTCTCCCGCAAAGGCGAATTCAAGGGGGAAATAGGTGATAATACTATCGAAATCCTATTGGATGCCGAACAAGGGACACTAACCATACGAGACAAAGGAATCGGGATGAGTGCCGAAGAGGTAGAAAAATACCTTAATCAAGTAGCATTTTCTGGAGCCAAAGATTTCTTAGAAAAGTATAAAGACGAAGCTAATATCATAGGCCACTTTGGTCTGGGTTTTTATTCAGCCTTTATGGTAGCTAAAAAGGTAGATGTGGTTACTAAATCTTATCAAGAAGATGCCGGCGGTGTGACCTGGTCTTGCGAAGGTAACCCGGAATACACTTTAGCGGAGAATGATAAGACTGAACGAGGTACCGATATTGTGCTACACATCGCTGATGATAGTAAGGAGTTTTTAGAGGAAAATCGCATTTCCGAACTATTGAACAAATATTGTCAGTTTCTACCTATTCCAATTAAATTTGGTACCAAAGAAGAAACCACCACCGAGGGCGAAGGCGAAGAAGCAGAAGAAAAAACCATCACCGTTGATAACATTATCAACAACCCAAACCCGATCTGGAAGAAAACACCATCTGAATTAAGTGATGAAGATTATAAGGGGTTCTATCGAGAATTGTATCCAATGACTTTCCAGGAGCCTTTATTCTGGATTCACTTGAATATCGATTTTCCTTTCAACCTTACTGGTATTTTATATTTCCCAAAGTTGAATAACAACTTTGAAGTTCAGAAAAACAAAATTCAACTCTACTCCAATCAGGTTTACGTTACCGATAATGTAGCTGAAATCGTG
>JBCBCD010001279.1:0-2042 GCA_038530915.1 Bacteroidota bacterium | reverse complement strand
AGTTTAAAATATAATCAATTTGTCCACCTGCTTTAGTAAACTTTAAGGCATTGGATAACAGGTTGTAGGCTATTTTTTCCATTTTATTTACATCCCAAAAGGCCAGAGGTATTGGCCTAATGGAAGAAAAGTTGAGCTTAATATTTTGACTTTGTGCAAGGAGTTGAAAAGAATCAGTAATGGAAGCCATTTGTTCTTCAATGTCATTGCGTTGAAGTTGCAGGTCCATTTTATTACTCTCCAACTTTGACAAATCCAAGAGTTGGTTAACTAGTTCGAGTAGCTTTTGACTGTTGTTGAGTGGAATGTAAAGATCTTTTATGTTTTTTATCCCAGCGTTTCCTTTGATAAACTGACGTAACGGTTCAATAATTAAAGTCAAAGGAGTACGGAGCTCGTGAGAAATATTGTTGAAAAACCTGTTTTTTGCTTCATCCAGGACTTTTAATTCTTCAGCTTGTTTTTCAATGATTTGTTTGTCTTTTCTAATTTCTTCTGTTCTTTGCTGAATGATCTTCTCCAACTTAAGCTGTCGAGCTTTTTGTACGCTGGAATAAACGATTAATACAATACTCAATGTCAATATAAGTAAAAGCAGACCTAGTGTTATAAACCATCCTCTTTGATAAATAGGAACAATCACTTTGAGTTGCAATTCTATTAATTGATCTGACCACTGGCCATCAGCAGCTTGTCCTTTTATGCTCAATATATAGTTCCCATAAGGGAGGTTGCTTAATCTTAATTTTCCTTCAGTAAGATCTGTCCATTCATCCAAAAAGCCATCTATTTTATAAGCATAATTGAGCTTATCGGTAGCAGAATATTCCAGTAAAGCAAAAGTAAGCGTACAAAAATCATTGGAAGGATTGAGGACGATGGTTTTGGTCTGTAACAATTCAGTGGTTAAATCTTCTAAGGCTTCATCGATGGAATTATACCTCTGATAATTGGTCAAGACCAAAGGAGAAGCGATCTTATTTTCAGTACTCCAAAAGTTTGTTGGATGAAAAACGCTAATTCCATTAATGGTACCAAGAAAAATTCTACCATCTTTTGTCTTTAAATGAGATACTCGATTAAACTCATTATTGATTAAGCCGTCTTTTGTAGTGTAAGTCCAACTTTTACCTGTTGCTTTTTCAAATCTTATCAATCCGTAATCTGAGGGCAACCACAAATAATTTTTTTCGTCTTCATATACTGCATAAATAACATTGTGTGATAAACCTGCACTACGTGTAAATTGCTTTATTTTATTGTTGTAAGGATCAAACTTGATTAGACCATTTCCACGTGTAGCCAACCAAAAGGTATTTTCATCGTCAATATGAATATGCTGAATATCTTGTGCAGGGATATAATAAGGAGCAGTTAAGTCAGAGGCATATCTCACCAAGTCCGTTTGCTCCGGATTCATTTTATATAAGCCGTTACCTGTAGCAATCCATAAATTATCAAGATGATCTTTAGTAAAATGATAAACAAATGTCTGGTTGATTTTAGCCAAATCTAAAGGGGGAGTATATTTTTTGATTTGTTCTGTTTCCAGATCATATTGATAGATTCCTTTGTTGGTACCAATAAAGGCGGTTTCATTTTTATCAAAGTAGAAAGACCAAGGAGTACCTTCCATTGGAATTTCTTTTTTGACTTGCCAGTCCAAGTCGTAAATGTTCAATCTTTTAGAATTGCCTATCCAAACTTCCTGATCTTTATAAGCAGCAATAGCTATATTCTTCTTTAGCTCTCTTTGCTCAGGTAATAGGAGCTGAAAAACAGTATCGCCTTCTAATTGGTAAGTAGTTGAAAATTCTCCATTGATAAGTATACTGTTTTTGAAATTAGTCAATCCTCTAATAGCATGATTATTCTGCCTGCCCAATTGTTGGTCTGAAAGATAATTCTTAAACCTACTTACTTCAATATCTATTAGATAAATGCCATAATTTCCGCCAAGCCAGATTCTTCCCTTATGATCTATTAAATTCGAACGGAAAAATTCTTCATTACTGAATGTACACAAGAAGGTTTTACTAAAT
>JBCBCD010001278.1:0-2050 GCA_038530915.1 Bacteroidota bacterium | reverse complement strand
GGAAAATAACTTTTCTTAAACTGCCACATATCGATGACATCTCCATTCAATATCAGCGTCTCTACCTTTACGCTCTTAAGGTAATTGAGTAATTCCTTAGCGTGGCATCCATATGTACCTAAGTGTACATCTGAGATTATGACGATATCTAATTCCCGCTTCATGTTGGTCCGTCTATTTATTTAATTTGGTATATTGGTATGGGCGATTGTAAATAATACTGCAAATTGCACTTAATTTGTAAATTAAACGTAAAGCACAATTTATTTATTAATTAATTACATATAGAAAAAGATCGCCTTCGGACGATCTTTTTCTAGTTGGTGAGTTTATTAGATGATCAGGTTAGGAGTTTTCTAACCTTAATATATACTGCTATTTTAAACCTCCAATCATATCTTCCGGCTTCACCCACTCATCGAATTGCTCAGCAGTCAATAAGCCCAATTCTATTGCAGCTTCCTTTAGCGTTTTATCTTCTTTGTAGGCTTTTTTAGCTATGCTTGCTGCATTATCGTAGCCAATCTTGGTATTCAAAGCAGTTACCAACATTAAAGAGTTGTACAAATTCTGGTTGATACGCTTTTCATTCGGCTCTATCCCAACTGCACAATTATCATTAAAGCTATTACAAGCATCTCCTATCAACCTGGCAGAATGTAGGAAGTTATAAATCATCATCGGTTTGAAGACATTTAATTCAAAATGCCCGGTCATACCACCTACATTAATTGCCACATCATTACCCACTACCTGAGCCATAGCCATGGTAAGTGCCTCTGCCTGAGTAGGATTGACTTTCCCTGGCATAATAGAAGAGCCCGGTTCATTAGCAGGAATTGTCAACTCACCGATACCAGAACGTGGTCCAGAAGCCAACATTCTTATGTCATTGCCAATCTTCATTAAGGAAACGGCTACTGTTTTCAAAGCACCATGCGCTTCTACAATAGCATCGTGTGCAGCTAATGCTTCAAATTTATTTTCAGCCGTAACAAATGGTAAGCCGGATAATTCAGCAATTTTTTGAGCTACATTTTCAGCATATCCAGCAGGAGTATTCAAACCTGTACCAACTGCTGTACCTCCCAAGGCCAATTCAGACAAATGAGCTAAACTATTATTGATCGCTTTGATACCATGATCCAGTTGAGAAACATAACCTGATAGCTCTTGCCCTACCGTTAATGGTGTAGCATCCATAAAGTGGGTCCTACCAATTTTTACTACATGCTTGAATTGCTCCGCTTTATCATGTAATGTAGCTTTTAAGCTTTCTAAGGCGGGAATGGTCAACTCAACCAAGATTTTGTATGCCGCAATGTGCATAGCTGTTGGGAAGGTATCGTTAGAAGATTGTGACTTATTCACATCATCATTAGGGTGAAGTACCTTTTTCTCGTCTAATAGACTACCGCCATTAATAACATGTCCTCTGTTGGCAACAACTTCATTGACATTCATATTACTTTGAGTACCAGAACCTGTTTGCCAAACAACTAGAGGAAATTGATCATCCAACTGTCCATCTAAGATTTCATCGCAAACTTTTGCAATTAATTCTGCTTTTTCGGCATTTAAAACACCTGCTTCTTGATTGGTTAAAGCAGCTGCTTTTTTCAAAATGGCGAAGGCATAGACCACTTCGATTGGCATTTTGTTGTCTGAAATTTTGAAATTTTGAGTAGAGCGTTGGGTTTGAGCAGCCCAATATTTATCAGCAGGTACATCTATAAAGCCGATACTATCTTTCTCTTTTCTGAATTGGTTCATTCGTTCTGTTTTTTTAAGCGCAAATTTACTGGAAAAATGTTTAAGAGTCGACTGGTAAAATAAATAGATGGAAATGATTTTTGTCAAAAAACTTATTGTAGTCAAATGCGTTCAAAGTATACAGTGTTATAAAAACCTTTTTCATTAACCAATTTAAAACATAGCTAAATTATGGCTTTTCAACTTCCTGAATTATCCTATGCTTTCGATGCTCTAGAACCACACATCGATGCACGTACAATGGAAATTCACTATTGTAAACACCACAACGGTTACA
>JBCBCD010001277.1:0-2052 GCA_038530915.1 Bacteroidota bacterium | reverse complement strand
GTTTTAAATAAGCCAATCCGGTAATGAATTTTGAGGTACTGTAGATATTAAATCTTGTATTCCTTTCTACTGCTTTTTTGGTAGCCAAATCTGCATAACCTGTAGTATAATTCCATATAATTTCTTGCTCTTGGGCAACTGAAATGGATACCCCTGGATAGTCTTGGGCATATTCTTCTACTTGTTGAGACAACTCTGAAAACTCTGCCTCACTTAATTGTTGAGACAACAAACTGAAAGTGAACAATAATGACAAAATAACAACGGCCGTGCTTAATTTAAAAATCATAGCGTTTTTTTGGAAAGTCGCTTTAGTCCTTTAAAGGTTACAAGACGTAAAACTTCTTGTACTGAGAATGGTTTATGAATGCAAACCTGATCTTACAATTGTCATTTCTCTTTCTCTTGCTTATGAATATTACTAATTGTACTCCATCGAGCCTCTTTTTTTCAGTAATTAGCTTTTTTATCACTTGCACATTACCCAATCAAGTCTGTTCTCAGGCTGTAGACAGCAATTCCATTTATATCTACGATTACAATAATCAAGTCAGAGCTGGTTTACGCTATATGGATACTGAGGTTCGATTCTTTCCTAACGATAATGAGGTTTTTACTTTTCAAAATTCAACCATTGGTGTATCTGTAGGAGGTGCAATTGGTAGTTTTAGTATCAACCTTGGGCTTCCAATAGCTACATTGAATGGAACCATTAATCAAGGAAGTAACTTTGATTTCGATTTACGACTATTTCGAAAACGTTACTTCTGGCAAGTATCAGGGAGACGTATAGCCGGATTCCAAACAACAGATCCGATCGAGTCTTTCAGACCTGAAATTAAATTGTGGGATTTTACGCTTTTCGGCTTTAAAGTGCTTGATCCCAGGCTATCTTTAAAAGCTGCTTTTAAGAATAGTGCCAGGCAAAAATCTAGTAGTGGGTCCTTTCTTGGAGGTTTATACGTCAACACACAATTTCTCAAAACAGACAGTCTAGAAATTTCCGATAATACCGGATTTTCCATCGACAGTTATTTCCAAGTCGAACTAGGAGTAGGTATAGGCTATGCTTACACCTGGGTTGTATCCGATAAATGGTATGTAACACCGGTACTTATAGCTGGACCTGAATTTAGAGTATTAAGTTATGGCTTAGATGGTGGAGAGTTTACCGATCAATTTAGAATAGCTCCTCGCTTCAGAGGCAACTTGGCCATTGGTTATAATACCAGTCGATTTTATGCTTCTATTACAGCCTTTTTACTCCCGGGTTTGAATACCAGAAACCGACTTAATACCAGAACGCAGGATAATCAAGTACGATTAAGATTAGGATATAGGCTATAGTAGTTGTTGGTTGTTGGTTTTTAGTTGTTGCCGCGGAATAAATTCCGCTTTATCAGTATAGCAAAACTAAGAACCAACAACCAACAACTATTTCCAGCTTAATCTGGCGATAACAGGTAAATGGTCACTTGGCAACCTTCCGCTCCATGAATCTGATAGTATAGCGTGCTTTGCAACTTTGAACCCTTCATTTACAAAAACATAATCTATTCTTCTATTGGGTACTCCGGGAAACTGAAAGCTATTGGTCCATGTACCTGTTGGACCGTGATGTGGTGATTCGGTTACGAGGTAGGCATCCAATAGGCTTTTGGAATTATCTGTATTTGTAATCACTCTATATGGTTCATCAGTAGGAACACAATTAAAGTCACCGGTAAGCACAACCGGTGCGTTTACAGCAATTTCGGCTATTTTATCCAGAATGAGTTGGGCGCTATTGGCCCTTGCTTTTTGCCCTCTATGATCAAAATGGGTATTGAAGTGAAAAAAGATTTTCCCGCTTTTTTTATCTTTAAACTTAGCCCAGGTTACTATTCTTGGCAAAGCTGCATCCCATCCTACAGACCCAACCTCCTCCGGTTGGTCAGACAACCAAAAAGTGGCTCCTCCCAGGTACTCAAACCTATCTTTGCAAAAAATAACAGCAGAAAACTCATTGTCAGGGTCAGGATTTTGGCTGCCATCTGTTCTACAAAGTCCTAC
>JBCBCD010001276.1:0-2053 GCA_038530915.1 Bacteroidota bacterium | reverse complement strand
CAATGCTCCTTTTTTGCTAGCTAATCCCTGAACAGAAAATGTTGGTTTAATCTCAGGTAAAATAGAAGCATCCACCTTATAATGATCAAGTACTAAAGAAGCTGGTTGGCCTTCTTCAAAATCCCAAAGTACTCCTTCTGACAAGCCACTAATGGTAGTCACAATCTCTCCCGTTAATTTCATAGCGATATAATCTCCAGGAAGCATGATTTTATGAATACGTTCAAACAGCTCCGGCTCATTGTCTTTGACCCATTTCAACTTTGAAGCAGTGAAGTTACCCGGTGAATTCAATAAGTGAGTCAAGCATCTGGTATTGCCAATTTCAGCAAAAGCACGATCTCCAATTTCGACCGCTCTACTATCACACCAGATAATAGCAGGTCGGATCACGTCTCCCTGCTTATCAACAAGAACCAAACCATGCATTTGATAAGCAATGCCTATTGATTTGATGTCGATGGGAGATACATTGGTTTTCTGTAATAACTGTTTGGTAGCCAGGCAAATGTTGTTCCACCAAGTTTCGGGATGTTGCTCTGCCCAGCCCATTTGTTTTGCGATCATGTCCATCTCAGTATCAGGTGACTGCACTACCGCAACTTGATGCCCGGTACGCGCATCAACGAGTGCAGCTTTGATAGAAGATGAACCGATGTCATAACCAAGTAGGTACATATATTTCTTACTTTTGTTTCTTTATTGAATGATTCCTGTTCTATTTCCTTACTATCCTCATCTTTTCAAACAGTCCATCTGAAGCTTGTAAGTACTTAGGCATCTTCATCTTTTCAGCCCATTTGGTACTAATTGACTTACTAGTCTGTATTCGAGCATCAATATTTTGGAAAGTTGGATTATTGGTCCAAAGTCGTCGTTCTTTCCAATTGCAATTGATATAATGAATCGCTTTCACCACATCTTCGTTTTCTTCTATGGTTTTAAAAAAGGGGACAAACCATTTGTTCCAGGCTTCTTCAGCTTGCTTTGATTTAGAGAGGATGGTCTCCTTTGTCTTGCCATCGAATTTGGCTGTAAAATCTGAGATCGTTGGAGTTGCCTCCGCTATGAACACTGGCTTTTGCTTTGCTCTGGCAAACTCAATCATTCTGCTTTCCCTCCATCGGTTGAAAAAAGAGTAGGCACACCAGTCTACATATTCATCTCCTGGATACCAGGCTTCCAACTGCTCCAGGTTTGAAACCCAGCCAGCTGACTGCCAGACATAAGCGACATTATTTACTCCTCGCCTATCCAGTTTATCCTTGATGCGTTTGTATGCTTTCAGCCAATCTTCCCGTTCATATTGATTCCAGGAATAGCCGTCAAACTCATAGCCTATCCTCAGAAATACAGGTCTGCTGCCCAAGCTTAAAAGATAGTCACCCAGTTTTTTAATATTATCATCCAACTTTCCTTTTGCCACTTGATCTTCAAGATTGACCATAGAGAGACCTAATGATAGGGCAGTATTTTTGAATTGAGTATCCCAAACGATTTGATCTACATTGGTAGGCCCATTTCCAAAATTAGCGGTCTCTACAAGGCCGATTAGACTTTTCGAACCAGGATTGTTTGCTAAGCTTGTGTATAAAGTGAATCCGGCCGGAATAGGGAAGTGATCCAAGTAACCATTCTTATAGTCTTTCATACCACCAATACTTACTAGATCCTGACCTATAAAAACCAATACCTGATTCCCTTCAGGTTCAAACTTTGCCAAAGGCCGATCTAAGGATGGGAATGAGCAAGAATCTGGGTGTTTCTTGCATAAATCAGGATTTGCAAAGAACAAAATAGAAGTAAAAACCACCGATAACACTTGACTGCTCATATCTGACTAATGATTCTATTTAACTCGCCTTCATATGGGCGAAAACCACTTTATAGGAGAAACTATCATCGATTTTTCAAACCACTTGTTTTTTCATAAAAACTCATCCCATCAATTGATAATTTTGAAATTCATCCTATTTCAAAACAAATATCTGAATCATTAAATCAATACAGAAAAGAAAAGCTACTGCAAAAACTCGTCAGTAGCAGTAAAAAT
>JBCBCD010001275.1:0-2054 GCA_038530915.1 Bacteroidota bacterium | reverse complement strand
GTCGCATTTTGCAAAAAAGAATTTGGTAAGGAAACGATTAGTTGATCAGATACTGGATTTGGAAATACATTGATAATCGTCTCATTCACTTCATCTAAATCTGTCAGACAGCCAGTAACAAAGGTGCTACTAGCCGAAAAATCTGAAAATTGCTCATTACACAATCCTTGGATTTGAACTTCATAAGCTGTGCAAGGACTTAAGTCTTCAATATCAATAGCAGTAGAGGCCGTAATATCAGTGATCCATTCCCCTCCACTTAGAGGGCGATATTGTAAGGCATAGGCGGTATGGCCACATTGTTCGTCACTCCATTCCAACTGTAAAGAGGTAGAGGTAGTATTCATGGTATCTAAGCCTGATGGAATACAACAAGCGACAGTCGCTTTTGCAATAGTAATACAATAATCTTCTACTTCACCCAATCTGGAGCCTTGGTTTCCTGAAAAACGACAAGGACCACCGGCGGTATTGAAATTCATGAATACTCTCATTCGGGTACTTCCTTCTATTGCATCTGTTGGAATGCTTATTTCGGCTTTTACCGTATCCCTTGCTCCTGAAGCTGATCTGAAAACGCGTTCATCAGTAGAGAATTCTCCATTTTGATTGAAATCAATAAATACGGAAAAAAACTGATCGAAGGCTCGCCCATCAAAACCAGGAATTAGTAACATTTCATAAGTACTATCCTGAGATAGAGAAGTAGTTGCAAAACTAGTATAGTCGGCATAAGTATCTGCATCTCGTCCCGATTTATTGCTAAAGCCATTGATAGCGACTTCATTGATCCATTCGCCTTCATTAGAATCTCCATTGCTTATTTGACAATATTCATTATCCAGGCAACCGCCACAACCATCAGTAAGGAAAAACAAACTGGGTGAATATTCAGTAAGGGCAGTATCACAATTGGTTTGGATTTGTACTTCATAATCAGTACAATTTTGCAAGCCTCTAATTAGAATGTTGTCATTCTCAGTGGCAATTGCTTCCCATACACTTGCGTCTTTTACTCTGTACCTAACATTATAAGAAGAGGCAGCGGTAATAGCAGACCAGCCTATCAAAGCGCTATTGTCAGAAAGGAAGAAAAGTTCAGCATCTAAAGGTGGTTCACAACAGCCATCGGTTTGAAAGAATCGGCTATTGGCAAAATCAAGTGTATCGCTTTGACAATAAGTTTTCAACTGTATTTCGTAAGAAGTACAAGCTGTTAACTCAGACAACATAAGTCCTCCTTCTAAATCTTCAATTATGGTCCATGTAGGAGTGCCGGCTTTTCGCCAACGCAAATCTACTCTTACGATGCTGTCATTGACAGACCATTCTATAGTATGACTGTTTGGGCTGATGCTTGTAGTCGTCAAACTGGTAGGAGCATTACAACTTTGACAAGCATTGAGATATAGATCTATAGTGCTTAGTGTGTTTAACCTACCTCCGGTAGTCGTTCTACCCAATAAAGTACCATCTAAATCAAGCCCTTCAAAAACATACTCTTTAGCTAATGCAGCTGCCGCGCCGGGATCAGAATCAGCAATTGATTTCAGGGTGACGCAAGGACTTGAATACAACAAGCCTATTGTACCTGCCACTAGCGGAGCAGAAAGGGAGGTTCCTCTTTCGCTTCCGTAGGTATTTCCTTTTTGGGTAGTCCATATGTTTTGACCAAAAGCACCTATGTCAATGGTGTTGGCACCAAAGGCGGCATCTGTGACCAAATCTCCATCTTCATCTACGTTGGTCACCATGATCAAGTATTCGCTGTCGCATCTGGCAGGAAAATCAGCATTTTGATCAATGTCTATGCCTTTATTGGGAGCGGCTGATACATTGAGAATGCCTGCTTCACCTAATGCGTCATAAACAGCACACCATACTGGGAATTCTTGTGAATTGGTAGGATCTTCTACTCCCCATGAACCATTGGTAACTACAACAAAAGCGCCTTCCTGGCCACCTGATTCATTGTACATCATGCGCTCGGTAAGGGCATAAGAATAAGCCTGTATATTTTCAGATTCATTGGTAGAGCCACCGGATACAATCAT
>JBCBCD010001274.1:0-2056 GCA_038530915.1 Bacteroidota bacterium | reverse complement strand
CTGGCTACGTTGTAGGTTCCTATGAATTCAAAGGTCAGAATATTGCTGGGGTTCCAATTGATGGAAGCTTCAAACTCATCCAGGTAGCCTTCGAAGAACGTACCAAACCACCAAGTCAATTGACCATTAAATTTTCTCTTGGCCGCCAGTTCGGCTTCCAAGCGGTAGCGAGTAAAATGATAAGCACCAACTGGAATAACCACTTCGTCAGCAATCTGGAAAGGTTCAAACAATTGCTCGCCCTGTGGATTCCAGTTGAACTCTACTCGGTCGCCACTTTCCAATCGCCAATTGATGGGAGCAGTAAACAATCGATAGGATTGCCAACCTCCATTGATGCCATCTACATAGGAAAAAAACAATTGATTGCGCATTTGTCTCAGCCATGGCCACTTGGGGCGAGGCGCGTAGGTCATACCTGCTCGGTAACTATGGATGCCTCGACGAGGCACAAAGCCTAAAGAAGGTTCGAAAGATTCACCTATTCTCAAATAAGTGAAAGCGATGTCCCAAATGTCATTGGGGTAATCTATTTTCAAAGCTACTGCCGATTGGTCGCCAGAGAGGTCTGCTCTATTGGCATACATGCCAGATGCACCTACCAGAAAGTTTTTATTCCCATTAAAACGTGTAGTTTGATAGGTAAAATCCACCCCAGACGTCCAACTATCTCCTCGGCTTTCAGGATCGCCAAAAGTACCGATGAAGCCTATTGACGATTCTTTCAGTATATTTTGCTTCACCCTCACAACACCCATGGTAGAGGATGGAAGGAAGGTTTCGCCAAAATTTTGTTCCCGAGTCCCCATTACCAAGCCACCAAAAGCCGTCTTGCCAGTGCGACCATTGATTTTTCCACCAGCACTTACAGGTACGGCACTCCCCTGAAATAAGCCAATGCGGCGACTAAAAAACGGGATGATACTTCTGCCCAAACCAAAACCAAATTCAAAAATATCAGCTCCTTCCAGGAAAAAGAGCCTCCTTTCCGGAAAGAAAAGCGGAAAACGCGTCAAGTTGGTCTGACGGGTATCCACTTCTGTTTCAGCAAAATCTGTATTTACAGTAAAGGTCGTTTGAATATTGGCACCCAATCGTTGACTGACCAACAAACTAGGATCAAAATCATAGACAGCCTCTTCTTCCCCTTCTCTATTCATATCTAGGATGAGCGAAGGCCTGACATTTAAACCTACACCATAAGTAAAGTCAGGCAAATTGGTCAATCGACCCGCTCTGTTGGTTTGAATAAACCATTGATCTCTACTAACATTCGCCCAACGAATGGTTTCCTGAAAACGTTGAATGCGTCTTTCGATATTGAAACCCCATTCTGTCAGACCTTTTTTAAAGGTAAGACTCTGAATAGGGATTTTTATTTCCAAAGACCAACCTAAAGAATCTATAACCGTTCTTGCTTCCCAAATGGCATCCCAATCGTCATTTTCTGATTCTCCTCTATTGGCAACTAGGGCATCGTACCTCGCTCCACTGGCATTTACGGCAAAAATCACCCCGGACTGTCCATCCAGGAACGGGTCCATTACAATTCTGATATGATCCTCATTCTCCAGGTCAACATCTCTCAAAGTAGAGAAATTGACAATCCCACTTGGATCGCTATCGAAGCATTGAACACCAATGGCAATATATTTTGGGTGGGTGAGTACTCTTACGACCGTTCGATTAGAAGGAGTTCCCCCAACATCGGGTACTACTTGAAAAAACTGATCATTTGCCGGAGTCTTATCCCAATCCGGTTCAATGAGCAGTCCATCTACCTTTAAATCTCCCTGAACTTCTCCGGCAGCCATTTGTGGCCTTTCAGTAGATTGTGCAATTGTTTGTGTGCAAAAAAGAAATCCAATGAATAAAACAGTGAGTTTTTTCATACTACTTGGTTATCAGATCGTAATTTTATCAGTAATGTCTTCTTTAGTTTATACTATCACTATGTGTTGAAAAGAAATCTTAAATTTTGTCTTTGGTCTTTAATCTTTTGTATAAGTGGTTGGACAAAAATAACTATTACTTTATGATGTCATCTTTTTGAGCT
>JBCBCD010001273.1:0-2057 GCA_038530915.1 Bacteroidota bacterium | reverse complement strand
ATATTGTACAGGTAAGATGAAAATGAAATATTATTCGATTACAGTTGGGGTTTTATTCACAACAATCATATACAGTCAGGAAAAGGAAATTAAGTATCCTAAGGCTACCGGAAATCCACTTGTTACCCATATACGCACGGCTGATCCATCGGTGAGGATTTGGGTGGATGGTAAATTATGGATGTATGCATCTCACGATATGGATGATGCTACAAATTACAATTCAATGGATGGGTATCATGTTTTTTCAACCACCGACCTGATTAACTGGATAGATCATGGAGAAGTACTCCATTCACGCAATGTTTCTTGGGGTACTGAAGAAGGTGGATGGATGTGGGCTCCCGATTGCGCCTATAAAAACGGTAAGTACTATTTTTATTTCCCTCATCGAAAGCTATTTAACGGCAAATGTGTACTAATCGTAAAATCTGTTGAGCAAGCTGGCCAAATTAAAATTAATGCAAGTTCTGAAGGTTTACAGCCTGCTGAAATTACAATTTCAACAAAGTAAAACGCTTTCAATAGGATTGATATGGGTGCCAATTGATTTAACAGTATTGTCTTTTGATTAAAAAAGTATAAGTAATAGTGAATCAAATATTTAATGCCATACTTAAGCATAAAATGAAAAATGATCTATTGAGGCAAGTCATTATGTGCTTAATCATAACGGGTACTGTAGGATTAATGACTGCACAAAATCCGATAAGCCCTCCCGGGGTTTACCTGGCAGATCCATCTGCGCGTAGTTGGAATGATTCAGTACTCTATCTATATACTTCTACCGATTTAAGTTGTGATTTTTGGTGTTCTTGGGAGCACGACATTCTTTACACAACAGACATGAAGGAATGGAAGCTCGCAAGAAATGTATTTGCATCAAAAGGCGAAAACGACAAAGTGCTCTATAATGATAAGCTTTTATTTGCTCCGGATTGTGAAAAGAAGGGCGACACCTATTTTATGTACTATTGTCAGCCTGATAAAAACAATGCCCTGGGGACAGCAATATCTAAAAATGCAACCGGACCTTTTGAAGGTGGCCAAATTTTAAACACTGGCAAAAAATACAGTCAAATTGATCCATCGGTCTTTATTGATGATGATGGTACCGCTTATATTGTTTGGGGTCAACACAATATGAAAATGGCCATTCTGGAAAAAGACATGAGAACAATTGATACCTCCACCCTTAAAAATCAGGTATTGACTGTTAAGGAGCATTACTTTCATGAGGGGGCATATATGACCAAACGAAAAGGTATTTATTATTTGATTTTTGCAGATGAAAGCAGAAATAAAACGCCTTCATGTATCGGTTACGCAACCAGCGACAAACCCTTTGGCCCTTATAAATATGGAGGGGTTATTATAGACAACAATGGTTGTAATCCAGGGAATTGGAACAATCATGGGTCCATTTTTAATTTCAAAGATCAATGGTATGTTTTTTATCACCGATCAACACACGGGTGTGAAAAGTTTAGAAAGTCGTGTGTGGAAAAGATCGACTTTTTACTTGATGGATCCATCCCCGAGGTTGAGATGACAACACAGGGAGCTTTACCTCCTTTAGATGCCAAATCAATCATCGGCGCAGAATGGGCTTGCTCACTGGAAGGAAACGTGAGAATTGAAAAGGAAGGTAAGAATAATGAGAAGCTAAGTCAAATGAAAAGTGGAGACAAGGCTACTTATAAATACTTGAATTTTGATAAAGGGGTCCGTTCTTTTTCCATCATGTACAATACCAACACTAACTGTAAATTATTGCTTTATGTGGGGGAAGATCAGAAAGAAGTAGCTGAAATTCCGCTAACCCCTTCTTCTGGAAATACTTGGCGAAAAGAGACATTTGACATTCCGCTTATCAAGGGGATTGAAGCATTGACTTTGGAATTAGTTGAAAGTGAGGAGCAACTGTGTGAAATTGACTGGTTTATGTTTTCCAATTGAAATTCAGAGCGGATAACAGGGGCTTTAAAGCTATTTCACGCTTTTAAGTGGTTGGACAAAAATAAATAGTGTTTTTGATTGATCAGATTTTTGGAGCT
>JBCBCD010001272.1:0-2064 GCA_038530915.1 Bacteroidota bacterium | reverse complement strand
TGATGTAATGATGTGTGCCGATAGGTACACTATATATTGCGTACCTATCGGCACGTTTATGAGATCGTCTACGTAAAGGCTAACCATATTTTGCCCTTTCAGGGCTGTAATATTTGATCTTCATACATTTTGCTAATCTACCCTTTGAGCAAAGTGACAAAGTAGTATTAAGATGGGGCTATTTTTAAGTTAATGGTTCCAAAAATTGGTGTTCGATCCTAGCTAAATAAAGCATCTTACAAATGCTATCATCTTTTAGCTAACTTAGCTATTAATATCTAATATTATATATGCAACTGTGCTTTCTGAAAGGTTTTACAAATCATTTATTAAGCATCATATAATCCTAAAGATCGAAATAGAATAATGGAAAATAATAGAAGAAACTTTCTTAAAAAATGTAGTCTTTCTACCATCCCTTTTCTACTCCCTGCTACTAGTCTCAATGCATTCTCTTCTTCGAAAGAAAAAGCCAACCAGCAAACTTCGGTTAACTTTTTTTTTGATGGCTTGGCGTTGTCTCCAAGTCAATACCTTGAAAAACTTCAGCAGATTAATCAAACAACAACAATCGAACCTGATTTTTATGGAAATGGAGGAGCAACAAAATTACTGGAAGATAAATTTGTTGAACTAACTGGTAAAGAAAAGGCAATATACCTTCCAACAGGAACTATGGCGAATCAATTAGCCATAAAATTGCTTAATGGAAACAACACCAAAGTAATTGTTCCTGAAAACTCCCACATATTTAGAGATGAAGCTGACGCTGCTCAAAGTGTCCACAATAAAAGGCTTATTCCAGTTGGGAAAGGTAAGCCTTATTATAGTTTAACCGACTTAAAAGACATCATAACTTATACTGATCAAAATGAAGTTTTCAAAAGTGGGCTAGGCACCATAGTAATTGAAAATCCAATTAGGAGAGCTGATGGAACTTGTGTTCCCATTGAAACCATCAGAGAAATTTCAGAATATTGTAAAGCGCATAATTATAACTTACATTTAGATGGAGCTAGAATTCATATTGCATGTGCTTATAGCAATATTTCACTACTAGATTATGCTGCCTATTTCGATACTATTTATATTTCACTGTATAAATATTTAAATGCAAGTGGTGGCGCAATTCTTTGTGGAGATGCAAAAATAATTGATCAAATCTCACATCAGATAAAGATCTTAGGTGGGACGGTCTTTCAAACTTGGAACAATACGGCTATGGCATTACACTATTTGGAAGGAATCAATGAAAAATGGAATGAAGTAGTATCAACAGCCACCCAATTATTTTCTGATTTAAACCAACTAAAAGGAGTTTCTATAAAACATTTAAAGAACGGTACCAATATCTATGATTTGAAACTATCTAAGGAAATCAATCTAAAGAAGTTGGCCAATTATTTAAATGAAGAACACAACATTTTGTTAGGTAGAGCTAATAAAAACGGAGTCGTAAAACTCACGGTCAATGCAAGTATTCTTACTAGAGAAAGAGAAGAAATGGTAAATGCCTGGAGGTTAGGAATAAAAAAAGCAATTGAATAAAAATCTTACTAAAGATACCTCGCTCCGCTCAGCAAATGAAAAACACAACCATGAAGCAGATAATAATTCTAGCTATATTTTCAATGATTTTGACACTTTCTTTTTCTCAAGAAATGACTAAAGATTCGATTATTGAACCCTTTAAAATTGATGATAAATACCTATCTGGCTTAGATATACCTAAGGTGCAGATAAAGGCTCATCCGGAACGCGAATATTATCAAAAAAGATTATACAAAGGCTCCGAACTAAGTGTCTACATTCTGTCTAGTGAAACAGCTCTGAATGAAATCGACAATTTCTCAATTGATGAATTTGTTTATTACATCAATGGCAGAGCAGATATTGAAACAAAAGATTCCTCTCCATTATTTGTCCAATTTCCGGAAAACCCTTTGGGTACAAAAAGGTAATCTCCGGCATAAAAGGTTAATGTAGAGGAATCTTTTGTTTCAATATCTGCTCTGAATGAAATCGACAATTTCTCAATTGATGAATTTGTTTATTACATCAATG
>JBCBCD010001271.1:0-2066 GCA_038530915.1 Bacteroidota bacterium | reverse complement strand
GACAGACCTGTTAATAGCTGCTTTAAAATAATAATCAGTAGGTATTTAGGGGCACCTGCTTCAGCTTTGATAATAAGATTAGCATGTAATGCCGATTGTTGTAGAATGAGTTTGATCAATCGGGCTACCAGACCGGGTTGTCGGATTTGGACACTGTCCAGAGCGCCCACTACTCCCCTTAATATCTGATGAAAGGCTTCCGGCCGGTCTACCAGATCGGGATGCTTAGCCAATGCCTTCAAACCGACATTTATCAATTCATCAGCAAGGCGAGCATCAAATCCACGGCTGTAGTCAATACCACTGTCAAACAAAATAAGTTGTATTAATAATAAGCCTTTTTTATCCGGATGATCCTTAAGGATAGTGTTAGACAGGTATTTCAGCAAATCTAACAGTAATGGTAGGCGGTTTATTTTCGGTCCATCTTCGGAGAAAATAAAGGTCAGCACCAAATCCAGCGCCTTCTGCAGAACGATTTCTTTTTCACCTTCGATCCCGAAAGGCACCAGGTCCAGGACTTTTGGGTTGGCAATGGTCGTCTGTAAATTTAGACGAATCATGCTACGCAGTACATCGGGGTGGAGGCGTTCGTCTTTAGGTATTTTTCCCAAAGCGGCTAGGGTTACCTGTAATACCTCTCCCAAAATGGATTTTTCATTCACCTCTTCTGTGATCCAGGCTGGGTTTTGGACCACTTCGTCCAAGAGCTCCTCTATGAGGTCCAGTAGCTGCATTTTAGTGAACTGGGGCTTCCAGCGCCCCGTTTCCTGCGGAGCTGAGATCATGCTGATGGTCTGTCCTAAAGCAACGACCAATAAATGTTCGGGTTTATCTTCGGTATCTTTCCAAAGTAAATCTAAATTACCCGCTGACTGATCGAGTACAATACGAACTAGTTCGGGTAGTATTCCTTTTTCTAAAAGCTGCTCTTCTTGCTCGACTGCCGCTGCAACACCTTTGATAATCGTTTTTATGCCCTCCTCCTTGCTGGTCAGTTCGGGATGCTCTGCCAATATATTTAAAGTCGCTTTGGTGAGTCCCTCCAGCGTAGCAGGACTCAGCGCATTTTTAAATACCACTTTATCAGACTCATCCTCCAGGATAGCATCCAGCAGTACGAGACCACTTGACTGAATAATGGAAGAGACCCCTTTATTAGTATCCAAAAAGGACTCCGGTGCAGCCAGGACATATTCCCCACCATGCTTAATCATACTACGTAGCACCAACTGCCCCCATTGCACAGCTTCTTCCCGCTGGAGTGGATCTAGGTCTTCAACCCGGCGATAAATATCATTGGCTATCCCTTTGGAGGTTTCTTTGATTAAACGCTGAAACTTTTCATCGTTGGATATCTCATGGTTCAACTCAGAAACAGACTCCGCAGCGGCGGCAAAAAGACGGGGTAGAAGTACCCCACTAAATTCACGTTTTATAGCTCCTTGTTCTGTAAAATCGATCTCATCAAATGCTTCAAGGAAGCGGTGTAAAACCTTTCCATGTTGGGATTCTCGGTTTAAGGCCCCTGGTACCTGGATGAAGTAATCTACCCCGATATCAACCAATGAACCAGCAACCAATTGCAAGACCGTTCTTTCATCACCCTTTCTATTACCTTGCAGCTTAAAAATAGACAGCAGTTCCTCTGGGCTCATCTCCAAATAAGGCCCGGTACCCCCCTGGTGGCCATGGAGGAGGGTATATAGTTCTTTGTACTTTTTCTCTTCTTCCGATGATAATTCTTGCTGGTCAAATGCTTTTTGATGTATCTCCGGCAAACCATCCCAATTTTTGAGTTTCTCTGGGGGGAGCTTCTCAAAAAAACGGACCATCGTGAATAACTTAATAGTTGGATCAAAATCAGGAATGGGCAGGACCATTTCCTCATCCCGAACTTTTTTAGCGTAAAGCTGACGGAGATTGTTACTCAGCTTAATGGCTGAGTTGATTGCAAAAATGATGGTTTCGGCTGATATGCCAGGCACAACAGACATTATAACTTAGTTTAAGAGCATGTTTAAAATTCATCCTTCGCGTCAAAATCTGCGCTTTTTGGCCTGTAT
>JBCBCD010001270.1:0-2067 GCA_038530915.1 Bacteroidota bacterium | reverse complement strand
CTACAACTTCCCACGTTTCCCTTTCAAGAATAAAGAAAAGCAACACTACAGCGAAAAACAGAAAGTAATGCCATATTGCTTTAGCTGTTATATTTTTTTCTTCAATAGTCGCTTGTAAATAAATATATAATGATGGCCCTATGGCGAGCATAAGCATATTTGAAAAAGGCTGGGTAAATCTTTCAAAGTGAGTTTCATTGTTCAAGGCAAAAAACGTGTTCAACAAAAACATCGAACAGATAGTCATGAGTATTCCGACATGGAACGTTAACGTACTTCGAGAATTGGATTTAATAAAGTAATTGAATGCCAAGAACAATCCTTGAAAAGCAAACAAAATATTGATAATAGAAATCCAGAAAACAAAGGAATTTTTCACATTATAAATGTATTCAATCAACGATTTATAACAAATTCTTGACGATTAAAAAAGAACATATCCTCAATTAATATTTAACCCTTTTTAATAACAGAAGTAACCTATATATTAAATGACCGCTGATTAAAAGAACGGAATATTGGAAGGATTTGAAAAATAGAGAAAGTCTCCTAAAACGTTCCTTTTTTAAAACTCCCAATAAGTATCAGATTAATACCTCTTTAATTTTCCATGTTGATTGATTTCTTGCAAATCAATGAGGGCTCAACAGAATTTATTTGCTTCAATAAAACGAAAATTTGTGCATTCTCTCAATCAGATTTAAGAAACCACTTCAGCATTTTATCCCAAAGATCTCACCATATCAAATACTATACTGGTTAGACCTAGAAACCAATCCATCAACATATGTAAATGCCCAGGGATTTTTGCGAAACTAGATTTGTCCCATAATTCAAAATCATTGGGCAAAGATGTCGAGCAATTCAAGATTAAATAAAGTAGCTATAGCCACCATATTTGTTTGGATAGGATTTGTATGCGCCATCAGTTTTATGGAAGCATGGCTAAAATTCCAAGCCCCTGGAATCGATACTAGATTGGGGGTTGGAATTGGAAAATTGGTATTTGCCGCCTTGAACAAGGTAGAGATCACGGCCCTGCTGGTAATAATGATTTGCTCCATTGTTTACAAAAGACATTTTAATTTAATCGCTATCCCGTTGGTATTGTTATCAACCATACTGGTGATACAGACCTTTTGGCTCTTGCCGCAGTTGTCCATACATGCAGATCAACTGATAAATAGCGGGACAGCAAGTAAATCCTATCACCATATTCTTTATGTGCTGCTGGAAGTGCTGAAGATAATAGTACTTCTTACACTGGGCATCCGCCTATTTAAGTACAGGGTGTCAAACCGTATTCTAACCAAAAACCTATCATCATGAGAAAAATCTGGACACTATTCATAGCTATTGTAACCCTATCCTTCGCCGCCCTGGTTTGGGTAGGGACGGAAGTCTACCAAACCCAGCCACCGATTCCTGAGACCGTTAAGGTTTTGGAAACCATGGAGGTTGTTTATACAAAGGAAGACATACAGACGGGCCAAAATGTATGGGAGTCGATTGGTGGAATGGAAGTGGGCTCCATCTGGGGCCATGGAAGTTACGTTGCCCCGGACTGGACAGCGGATTGGATACATCGAGAGGCAGTCTTTATGTTAAATGTTTGGGCCAAAGAAGATTTCAATTCTTACTATGGTGATTTAGGGGTTGAGGAAAGAGCTTCATTGAAAGCAAGGCTTGTACAAGACATTAAAACGAACAGCTTTGATTCCAACAGCAAGGAGCTTTTTATCTCCCAAAAAAGATATTTGGCGATTCAGGACAATTCCAGGCATTATTCCAAAATCTTTTCTGAGGGACATGAGCAATATGCTATTCAAAAAGGGGCATTGACCGATACTAAGAAGCTGAGACAACTGAATGCTTTTCTGTTTTGGACTTCCTGGGCGGCCAGCACCAATAGACCAGGTAAGGAGTACACCTATACCTCAAATTGGCCCCACGAACCTCTAATCGATAACACCATTACTCCAGATTCACAAATCTGGTCTGGATTTTCAATCGTCCTGTTACTATTGTTCATAGGTAATTTGACCAACTCCTAAGTCAGAAACCATG
>JBCBCD010001269.1:0-2067 GCA_038530915.1 Bacteroidota bacterium | reverse complement strand
ACACCTTGGAAAGTGGCGACTACACAGCAACAAGAAGAATGATTATCATAGAGTAGGACCAATTTAAAATTGGTTCTCCAAAAAGGGTTGGCATCGAAAGATGTCAACCCTTTTCACATTTAACAACAAACAACCTCTACACACTACACCCACAACTCTACACTTTTTATTAATTTCGTCCAAAAGCATTCTCTACAAAATATCCAAGACATGTTAAAGAACAGAAGACTGTTGATTATTGGAGGGATACTCCTGTTAATGATTTTTGGGGTGGTATGGTGTAATCGAGTAAGTATTTTTGGAAGTGGTGCCAAATATGCCGCAGCTTCATTAATTCCTGATGATGTTGGAGTGGTGATGGTAGTCGATGTTCCTCAGATTGTCTCTAATATTGATTTTAAAGAAATCCAACAAACAGAACAATATCAATCCGGTATTGCTGACATGACAGTTTCAAATCCGGTATTTGCAGAAATTTTTAAAGACCCCATTGAGTCTGGGATCAATTATTTAAAACCAGCATTCTTTACAAACTTGATTGACTCCATCCGAATTGAAGAAAGGTTTACTACAATCGTAATGAGTATTAAGGATAGAAATGTGTTTGAGGATGTCGTAACTAAGGCAACCTTACAGGACATTAAACAAATGAATGGCTTTAAAATGGTCAACCTGGATCGTTTAAACTCTGTGGGCTGGAATGGAAAGTATGTTGTATTTGCAAATGCTTATTTAGTAGTAGATATGGAAGAGAAATTGGATGCTTACTTCAATAATCCAAAAGCCAAATCCATTTTTACCAAAGCTTCCTTTTCAGATGCCTTAAATGAAAAAGGTGAAATGAAGTTTTGGGTAAATATGGAGGCTGTAGGTAGGAACAAGGAATTTGCTACTCAATTAGGTTTAGGTGAACTAGGCAGGATATTATTTAAAGGAAATTTTGTTATTGGAGGCGTAAATTTCAGTAAAGGCAAAATGGAAGGGGAAGCTAAATTTTTATTCAATCTTGCACTTAAAACAGGATTTAGAACATTCTTTAGAGAGAACTTTGACTCTGATTTTTCGAAGTTCATACAAGAGCAAGACAGAGGTTCTACATTTGTATTGGCACTCAACTTACCCAGTATTTATGAGCTTGCTGTGAGCGACCCCGGAACTCGAAAGTTGATAGAGAATTCACTGGCAGAGCAAGATATCGATATCAATGAAATTTTGAGGATTATGAGTGGAGACTTTGCCATTGTTAATTACTATCGTCCAGATTACGGAATTTCTTCTCAATTGTATATGACAAAAATTTATAGGCCAGATGTCATGCAAAAGTATTTTAGTAAAGTAGAACAAAATGGGGTCATGCAAAAAATAGGAGAAGGTTTTTATGCTACAAAATTTATCAATAATCAGCAATTTGGAGAAGATAGTACCGCTGTAGATTCTACAAAGCTGAGGAACTATCACTTAATGTTTAAGGAGAACTATGTCATTTTTTCGGATGATTTAAGTGCTTTGGAAGATATTTATTATGGTGGCTATTCAAGTCGTCAGCAAATGAAAAAAGATGTTGTTAGCATAATGGATGATAAATACATCTATGGAGAAGTAGATTTTGAGAAAATGAATTTTGCGATCAGCGAAGAAACAAAATATTATGAGTCTTTGGAGTTTAACCTAGGCTCAAGCAATGCAAAATTTGAAATGATTTTTAAAGATAAATCTCTTAATACGCTCCAACACATGCTAATGAGCAGTGTTATGGGGAATTAAACAAAAAATTTTACTTTTAGTAAAAGTCTTCCTTATTAGTCAAGTTTGGAAGGCTTTTTTGTAAAACTACTCCAAATAGGGTACTTAAATATTGAAATAAATTGACTATTTTTAGACAAACGGCCTAATTTTATTAAAAGTCAAACAATATGTTTGAATTATAAAGCAAACTCTACATCTCATGGAAACCAGAAATCTGCCAAGAGGCAAATGGAACAAATTGTTAGTGTTCACTACACTAATTATTGTGACTTTAACAGTTTTATTTTTTAATTCTGATATTTTTTCAGAGCATATTGAAAA
>JBCBCD010001268.1:0-2071 GCA_038530915.1 Bacteroidota bacterium | reverse complement strand
TCAGACCAACATACGAATAAAACTTAACGCCATAGTCAGAAAGTTGAAAAGCCTTAGGATGAATGCTGTTTTTAATCCATTTAAGTTCTTCCAGATGTCTTTTTTCAAAAAGGATGCCCTGGTAAACTTTACCAATTTCCAATTGCTGATATTCTATGACTCTAAGTACTGCCATTTAACCTAGGAATTTGACTGGTAAATGGACTGAAAATTTGAAATATCAACCTCTTCTGCTTTTTTTAATCTATAGTAAAAATCGTTATTGCCATAATTGAAATCACTTAAAGCTTCCCTTCTTGGGAGTTTGATTTGTCTTTTTGTTAAGAAACCATCTCCCAGGAGTTGGTACAACTTTTTATAATCCCTGCCCATGTATTCCAATAATTGGGGAATGATTTGATTGTACCACACCGCTTTAAGCTCATTCAATTGATCAATTTCCAGCCAAAAACCATGACCTATCAAATAATCTTCACCATATAGAGCCAATAAACGATCATTTAAAACGGCAGCTAATTTTTGCAGGTCAAGGCTTTCGTTACCCACATCTTGTATTTCTTTATTTGACAACAAAGAATGATCCGGCAACATTTGTATGAACTCGAATCTTCGTCTAAGTGCCAAATCAATGCTCATCGTAGAACGATCTATGGTATTCATAGTTCCAATCACATGTAGGTTGGGTGGAAGGAGGAAGAGTTTTTTAGAGTAGGGGAGTCTGACTGCAATTTGTTGCGGAGCATCCTTGCGTTTGTCTTTTTCTAAAAGGGTAATCAATTCTCCAAATACATTTGTAAGGGGAGCTCTGTTGATTTCATCTATGATAAAAACAAAATTAGGAGCAGCCGGACCAAGTGTATCATAAGCATGCATGGCACGTTCTGACAAATTATTGAAAATTCCTGCCTCTACCTTGTATTGCAATTGATTATTAATGACTTGTGGTTTAATACCTTCGATAAAATCTTCATAGGTATAAGAAGGATGAAAACTGACAAACTCTATTCTGCCTTCATCCTGATAAGCCTGAAAACTTTTTTGCAACAAGCTTCGATCTTCCAGGTAAGTTTCCTCTACACTTTTGGCTTCGATAGCTGCTATTGCATAATTTACCGTAGAATAGGTTTTGCCACAGGCTGGAGGACCATATAGGATAACATTCAAAGGAATAGGCTGATGAATGGGAATTTGTTCATAATTTATGACTGGTTCTTCCAGTACATCCTGTTGATTGACAATTTCTATTAAGGCTTCATATTGTTCGAGTGTAGCCGTGAAATTGGTACCTGGGAGTCCTCCAAAGAAATCATCAAAAGGAGGAATAGCCGGTAGCATATTCTTAGTAATGGGCCTATTCCATAGATTGTACTCGATTTTCACCCTAACCATTAGATCTACTTCAGCCATTTGATGGAAAAATAGACTCAGCGTTTCGTTGAGCTGATAAGGTTCAGGGTCACTGATAATCGTACCCAAAGCAAAGCAACCTCCACCCTTACCTGCTTGCCAAATGATGCATTTATCTTCCCCTTTAATAGCGTTTTTATGTTGCTTGACAGGAAGAAGATTCAAGGCTTCCGATCTCAATGCAGATCTGATATCAATGATATGGGGGCTGCTTTGAAACAGCCAATAATGTGTCGCTTCCTTTTTTTCTGTCATCCATTTTTCTATTGCAATTCAAAAGATAGTGTTAGTTGTTTAAAACACAAACTGTGGAAGCATTCTTTTATTGAAGTTTAGGGTTTAGATGGTTAATCTTGACGTGCTTCTACCTGCGGTAAAATAAATACCTGGTGTTCACTTTAGTGAAGGCTAAAGCGTATTATTCTAAACATTTAAACTCTAAACCCCTAAACATTATTAGTAATGTGTCAAAACTTAATAAATTTGCAAAATAGCTTGACGAAGTCTGAATAAAAATTCTGTTTACGGTGTTAACCACTTAAGTAAGAATAAATAACAGGATCAAAAGATCACAATATGGAATTAATCATTGCTACATTTCAACCACAAGCTTCAGAAGACACCTCTTATGTCTGGGGAGGTTTATTTCTTGCTAGAAATAAAC
>JBCBCD010001267.1:0-2075 GCA_038530915.1 Bacteroidota bacterium | reverse complement strand
TGCAATCTTGATCTTAGTGCTGGAAGTATTGTTACGTTAAACTATTTTTAGAGCAATACCATAACAATAGAAGAAAGGAAGAAGCACTATTTTGAATGAACAATTATATTTGAATATATGATGGACTTCTATGCGGGCGGGGATCTGGCCTTGTTCGACGGAGGAGTTTGCCAGATCAAGCCTTTTTTTGCTTCGTTTTTTGTGGTGATTGATCCCGTAGAAATACGGGAAAGATGCTAGAGCGGCCTTTCGATGAATTGTGAGCTCTTATAAAGTAGTTGACCAAATTATTTATGATGAGGGCAACTTACTTTAATAAAGGCTTCTTAAAAAAATGAATATGTTTCAATTTGAGGAGGTTCAGTTATTGTATTTTTTAGGACTGCTGCCAATATTGTTTTTACTGTTTTGGCTGGCGCAGCGTGCTCGGAAACGTGCTTTAGCGCGCTTTGGTCACTTGACGGTATTACAACAGTTGATGCCGCAATTTTCTCAATATAAACATACGGTTAAGTTCGTTTTATTATTGGTGGCCATTGCTTTTTTGGTAGTTGCTTGGGCTAACCCTCAATTGGGGGCGAAAAAGGAAAAAGTAGAACGCAAAAGTGTTTCCATTTTTGTAGCATTGGACATCTCTCGCTCCATGAATGCCGAAGATATTGCGCCTAACCGAATTGAACGGGCTAAACAACTAGCCATGAGTGCGGTGCGTTCTCTAAGAAGTGAGCGCTTAGGCTTGATTATCTTTGCAGGAAATGCTTATCTGCAAACGCCATTGACTGATGATTATGCCGCCATGAACATCTTTTTAAGTAGTGCCAATACCGAAATGGTTTCAGACCAGGGTACGGCTATCGCCTCTGCTATCGAATTGGCACAAGAGTCCTTTGAAGCAGAAAATAAGGCCAATAAAGCCATCCTGATTATTTCCGATGGAGAAACCCACGATGAAGAGGCGCTGAGTCAAGCTAAAGCAGCTCGCTCGGATGGTATTTTAACTTTTACAGTAGGTGTTGGTACCGCAGAAGGGGCACCCATACCAACCGTTTTTGGTGGACGCGAAAACTACCTCTACGATGATACTGGCAACCTAGTGGTTTCAAAAATCAACGAAGAGATGCTCCGGGATTTGGCAAAAGCTGGAGATGGTGCCTATTATAACATCAACAGCGGTGATGAGGCTATCCTAGAAGATCTACGTACTAAGATTGACCGTATGGAAAAGCAAAGCTACGAGCAGCGTGTTTTTGAGGAATACGAATCTTACTATCAAATCCCAGTTGCTTTGGCCTTGTTATTGATTATTTTTGAATTTTTGATTTCGTATCGCAAGAATAAATATTTGGCAGACAAAGACTTATTTAAAGGGTAATTTGAAATAAGGATTAATGCTACTTAAGAAACTCATTATCAGTTTCTTTTGTTATAACATTAAAATTAGAAAATAAGAACTAAAGCCTGGATTTGAATGGGATGATCGCAAAAATGAAATAAATAAATCTAAGCATAATTTGTCTTTTGAAGATGCAAAAGAAGTGTTCAAGGATAAAAGTCGTATTCAATATATCAGAAATACCAGTGAATATGGGGAAAGACGTTGGAAGACAGTTGGGAGCCTTCTAGGCATTTTAATAACGGTTGTTTATACCGTAAGGTCTAAAGTTTTTCGATTAATTTCAGCTCGCCGAGCTAATAAGAAAGAGAAAAGAGATTATATTAATAATAGTCAGCAGTAGTTGTATGGAAAACAAAAAAATATCTATCCAAGAAGCTTTAGCATTAATATCTAAAGGAGAAGATATTGTACCTGGAGCAGTAGAAGTTAAAGAGGAAATTGATGCTATAGACGCCTTCCATTTAAGAAAAAATGGAGTGAAAGTTCCTGACAATTTGATTACCTACAAAGACGAAAATTTACAGTTTGATGAAGAAATAGATCATAGCGGGTGGCATAAGCTTCCCTCTAATATTGATGAAACTAGTCCAAACTTAATAGTTAGTCTTGATTTAGAAAGTGAAATAAGGGAATGGTTAAATAAAAAAAATATTGATGTGAGCCGTCTTCTACAAGCTCT
>JBCBCD010001266.1:0-2075 GCA_038530915.1 Bacteroidota bacterium | reverse complement strand
GTGCTCTCTCCGTAAATGAACTATTAAATCCTCCTTCTCCAGAAGGAATGGACTTTAATGCAACTTTGGACGCTGTCAGGGGCGGGGAAGTAGATACTTCCGCAGCTTTCCAATTGAATTTTGGCCTAACCTATTCGTACTAAATATTAATGATCTAGAAGTTTTAAAAAAATCAATAAAAATGATGGTTTATAATATAGAGATAGGCCGGCTAAACTTTGTTATCTCCATGAGAAATAGCATTATAAAGCTTCGGCTTTCGACGATGAGAATAGGGACTTCAAACCGACCAACAAATAGAGGATAAATCGCCCCCGATTTAATCTTTTGGCCAACGGTAAGCTCGAAAAAGTCATTCATATATTTTTTTAAACGATTCATACAATTCTGACTATATGTAGACTTTAAATTACATAACTTTTAAGTGTTTCCTCCAATTAGCGTATCCTTTTTATTTAAGGTTATGTTATAATATTCTTAGGCTATTATGCAATCATTTGAGGAACAAAAACAGAATATTCCAACTCCTGCTAAAGATGCTCAAACTCTAGCTCCTGAAAGGGCTACCGAGTCCAATGCCATAGAGATTCCTCAAATCTCACTCCCCAAAGGTGGTGGGGCACTTAGAGGCATTGACGAGAAGTTTCAGGTAGACCCTTCCAACGGAACAGCTAGTTTTTCTATTCCCCTACCAATATCACCAGGTCGCAACGGGTTTGGTCCCAGCTTAGCCCTAAGCTACAATTCCGGGGTAGGCAATGGCCCCTTTGGAATAGGCTGGTCTTTAGGGCTTACTTCTATAAAAAGAAAAACAGAAAAAGAACTCCCGAAATATCAAGATGGCACCCAAGAAGATACCTTTGTGATTTCCGGAATGGAAGACCTGGTGCCTTTTTTGGAGCAAGATCAGCAGGGAGCCTGGAAGGTAAAACAAAGTGAAAAAAATGGCTACACCCTCAAAGAATATCGTCCCCGACAAGAAGGTGCTTTTTCCAGAATTGAAAAAGTTAGCCATCCCGATACTGGGGTATCCTGGAGGATAACTAACGCCAATAACACGGTAACCATTTACGGCAGAAGCGCAAACTGCCAAATTGCTGACCCTGAAGATAACCAACGCATCTTTGAATGGCTCCCAGAGTTCTCCTATGACAACCAAGGCAATTACATCCGCTATACCTATAAGGAAGAGAACCTTGAATCAGTACCATCGGAACTCTATGAAAAAAACAGACACTCTGGCTTGGCTCCTTTTACCAACAAATACCTCAAACGTGTGCTGTATGGCAACAAGACCGCCTACTACCCTGACCCAGCCCTGCTTTACCAGGCAAATGCCCCCCAGAACGACCCCTACTGCTTTGAGCTGATCTTCGATTATGGAGAACATCATCTGGAAATGCCCACTCCTGAAGAAGAGGCAGAACAGCTTTGGGACTATCGCATGGATCCTTTCTCTTCCTACGGTTCAGGTTTTGAGATCAGAACCAACCGACTGTGTAAACGCGTACTGATGTTTCATCATTTTGAAGAACTCAATGCCGGAGAACCTACTTTGGTGCGTTCTCTAGATCTGGAGTACCTTTCCTCAGAGGATTTAAAAGCTAAAAGCAACCGCCCAGCTGAACTTACCTATCTCATTGGGGTAAGTCAGAAAGGCTATATCAGAAAGCCCGATGGAAGCTATGCTTCAAAAGCATTACCTAAAATGACCTTTGATTACCAATGGCTCAATTGGAATACTCAGGTCAAAGAAGTGGAACAGACCCAGCTGCAAGGGAGTCCCATTGGTTTAAATGCTCCCTACCAATGGGTAGATCTCTACAGCGAAGGCATCAACGGTATATTAAGTGAACAATCGCAAGGGTGGTTCTACAAAAACAACCTGGGTGAAGATCAGGATGGAAAACTCTCCTTTACACCGTCAAAACCTATTCTTCCCAAACCCTCAATGCTCGGAATGACAGATGGAAGATTGCAGCTCGTTGATCTGGAAGCAAACGGACAAAAACAGATCGTTGCACGTAGTAATGAAGGACAGGCAGGGTACTTCGAATTGAGTCATGAAGAATATT
>JBCBCD010001265.1:0-2080 GCA_038530915.1 Bacteroidota bacterium | reverse complement strand
CGTCGTCGGTTTTTGCAAACCAGCACCTTAGCGGGAGCCGGTACCTTCTTTGGCTTTTTACCGCTAAGGTGCTGGTTTGCAAAAACCGACGACGAGATGCTTTCATTTTTTACTTTTTAAGGTAATAAAAAGTTTAATGAAAACCAACCTAGTGCTTGCCCGACTTATTTTGGAAGATCATTCATTGGAGACTATTAACATTCATCCAGTTACAAGAAAGATTAGGTTCAATTTCTCTGCCAGCAAAATTTATTTTGGAACCTGAGAAGTCCATAAAAACTGAATCAGGAATTTTATTTTCCAGATGTAATTTTACAAATGTTTGTTCGTATATGGTATCTCTATAATTAAGGCTATGAAATCCTAATTACCTCAATTCGATCTTTGTTTTCAATAAAATATATAGTTACTCTGAGTACAGGACAAAAAACGAGTAATTGAAAGAATTGGTAAATTGAAGGTGCGAAACTTTAATAACCAAAGCTCAATTACTCTATATGAAAGATACAGAAAAGGCTCTAAAAGAAGAGCTTTCCCGAAACTTTATTGGCCATGGTCAACGCTTAACAATGATGAGCAAATTAGTGCTGGCTATTTTGAAAATGTGTACGGTCAATTTTGCTCAACTGGCCTTAGTGCTCAATGGTTCGGTAAAACCCGATAGTAATTTTAAGCGAATACAGAGATTTGTAAAAGGCTATCGTTTTTGTCAACGCCGTTTTGTCCAATTTGCATGGTCTTTATATGGAGATCAAGGTCAGTGGGTCGCACTGAGCATGGATCGAACCAATTGGAAATTCGGTCAACTCAATATCAACATCTTAACAATTGGCATTTCGTGGCGTGGTACTGCGATTCCATTAATTTGGATGTTGCTAGATAAACGAGGTAACTCTAATCAGCAAGAACGCATTTTATTATTGGAACGCTTACTGGGTTGTTTAGATGCCAACCAACAGGATAGAATTCGTTACTTACTGATGGACAGAGAGTTTGCTGGCCATGAATGGCTAACTTACTTGAGAAATAAACCGTTTAGTTTTATCATTCGAATCCGCAAAAATACAAAGGTGCGCATGCCAGGACAACATAAAGAGCAGGCTGTACATCGCTTATTTGAAACGTCGAATTTTCGAGTATTGAGAAAACAAAGGGTGCTACATGGACATCGATTATACCTAGCCGGTCAAAAAATATCGGCAAAGGAATATTTGATTTTGATCAGTGATCAACCCTTGACTCACGGTACACAATTGTATGGTGAACGTTGGGGAATCGAAGTTTTTTTTGGGGCCTGTAAAACTAGAGGATTCAATTTTGAGGACACTCATTTAACTAAACTAGAACGAATTAACACCTTATGTTTTATAATTGCTATTGCTTACATCTGGGCTTTTAAAACTGGTGAATTTTTAATTGAAAATGGACATCAAATTCCAATTAAACAGCTCAAAAAGCGCAAGGCAAAGCTCAAAAGTATATTTCGTGTGGGACTCGATTTTTTGAAACATAAACTGCTCAACTTTTTGAGCTTATTTGATCATATTGGACTTTTGTCCTGTACTTAGCTAAAATGAACCAATGAAAAAAATAAATCTTACTCTTGCCCTTCTTTTTATGACTTTTATGGCCTGGTCACAGGCTAGCTTTCTTTCTGAATTCGAACAAAAGTGGGCGAATGCCAAAGCTTATACCTTAGAATTAGCCGAGTCAATGCCAGAATCTGCTTTTGATTTTAGCCCGACGGAGGAGCAAATGACTTTCAAGGAGCAATTGCTACACATCACTAGTAATATGGTTTGGCTAACCAGCAGTTATCTTGATGGGGAAAAGCTGGAGGCAGATTTGAAAAAAGAAGGCTACACCAAAGCAGAAGTCATTCAAATTTTGACGGATGGTTTTGACAATGCTGCTGAAGCAGTGAAAAACTTCCCTGTAGAAGATTTAGAAACAGAAGTCAAGTTCTTCGCAGGACCTATGTCTAAAAGACAAATCATGGTCTTAATGAATGACCACGTGACCCATCACCGTGGCCAAATTATTGTTTATGCACGTTTAAAAGGCATCAAACCACCAAGGT
>JBCBCD010001264.1:0-2081 GCA_038530915.1 Bacteroidota bacterium | reverse complement strand
TTTATATACTGTCTTTAAAGTTTTCAATTCTTCTAAAAAGAACATGCTGCTCTACCCCTTCTCCCTTATAGTCCCGTAGCCAATAAGGGAGAGAAGTGCTTAAATATGCTCTTCTTTCTTTAGCCTTATATATGCTCTGATTGCTTAATTTAACGCCAAACTGATTGAGTAGTAATGAAGTTTCATAAGCGCCATAAACGACAGATTCACCTACAATCTCCTTCGTGCGATCTTGATGAGTTATTTCTAGTGCTATTTTAAAGCGGATGCTTGGAGTCATCATGATTTCTCAATGTTTAAGAGGTTAATAATTGATTCATATAGTTCCACTACTCCTTTCTTGATCTTATCAAATCGAGTGGCATTGCGCAAGCTTACTCCGTCTTTGTAGCCAAACATCTGCGCAATGTCGTTATCATCTAAGCCTAGTATATTCTTTATGGCTTTGTACTTTTCGTCGATATTCATGCTGCTGATTTTAATATTCCTTTAATTGTTAATTTCATATCTATACCTCTAATTGTGGACTTATTGATTCTTCCGCTTTTTTGGCTGTAAACTTGGTTAAATGATAGCCAATCTTCACCTGATTCAGGTAAGTATTTGAACCAGCACCACATGTGTTTGCGATAACTGAATCCAATATAGTTCCATGTTTCACCCTCTTGGATTTCAAACTTCCAACCTTTGATCTTGATTGCTTGCTTTAATTCTGATAGTGTCATTTTGATTAAGTTTTGTGATTTACTTATTTAATACACTATAAATATAAGTATATAATTACAATAAGTCAAGTATTTGTAAGTAAATAATTATCTTTGACCAATAAAATGTAAGTAGGCGCGGGTATCATCTACTGATAGCACTCTACTTTGGGTTAAGGTTGGTAATTCAATTACTGGCAATCCTAGCTCCTTAGCTTTTGCAATCTCCTTTGCCACACCAGCACTGATTTTTAAGTCTGGGAAACTGCGATATGCTAAAGCGTCACAATCTTCTATTGCCTGTAGGAATACTGACATTCCTTCTTTTTGATATGCGGCCTGTAGAGCTTCTTTGTCTGGGTTTACAATAGCAAGTCCTAAAGCTTTCAAAGTCTCTAAGTCTCGACTATCCTGAGCCGTTTTATAGAGGTGTATTGGCCTTGCGAAATATGTTTTCATTCGGTCGATTTTAAAGTTCTAAATTTGGTTGTGCTTAATCTTCCAATAGATTTCAATTGAAGCCGCTACGTATGGTGTTGGCTCCCATCCATCATCGTGAAATACTTGCATTATTTTATTGGCGAAATCATTGAATCCATCCTGTTGTAGTAGATCGGGATTAATCATATCCTCTACCTCCTCACAGAACTGATTGAAGGCATTTAGTTGGTGGTCTTCACCCGTATTGAATCTATCCATGATGTTTTGATTTTTGAGTTAATTTTTTACGTCTTGTATCTGCCAACTTTTCTTCAATCACCATAACTCCTTCTGATCTTAGGTACTTAATTTTCACTTTCATTTCCTTGCTCGATCTGTGATAAGAAGTCTTGACCATTGTCGGGCCAATTAGCTCGGCACGTGGCAGGGTTTTCATTATGTCCGAGACATAGTTCTCAGTTAATTTTTTGATATAATTCAATTCCCACCTTTTTTCTATGATCCAGGCGTCCATATTCAGTCAGTTTTTACTGTTAGATTCTTAAAGTGTTTTTCTATACAATACTGCCCAGGGTATTCATCTACAGTGTAATCATAGTTCTCTTTGATCCACTCAAATTCCTGTGTAGTTAGATCATAATCCTCCATTGACGAACGATTCGATGGAGGGAATAAGTAGAAGTGCTCTACACCCTGCTTAACCAAATATTCCTGTACCATATAGTATTCCCAATCCCTTATTGCGTCCTTAATTAGATTTGTTCTTACGCTCATAATTGGTCGTTTTGAGTTAAAAAAAGCAGGGGCCGAAAATCAAAAAAGACCGCTCGGAAAATACCGAGGTGAGAGTTGGCCCCTGTAGAATATCTTGATAACCTTTCGGTCGATTTATATGTAATCTTTAAATTCAATTTTAGCGTAAACTCCTTTAAGTGG
>JBCBCD010001263.1:0-2082 GCA_038530915.1 Bacteroidota bacterium | reverse complement strand
TAGTAATGCTACTTACCGGATAATTATCAATAATCAATTTTACCGTGAAAGCATTACTAAACTTCATAGTGGTAAACCATGGGATGTAAAATGGATCAAATTAGGTGGCAAAACCTATTCATTGAATAATATAGAGAACGATATCCTACGCCCTGTCTATAAAGATGCTCGCATTCACTTTGCCGTAAACTGTGCTGCAAAGTCTTGTCCTCCTCTTTTGAATAAGGCTTTTACAGCCAGCAATTTAAACAACTTGCTTGATCAGCAAACTAAAAAATTCGTCAACGATAGTTCTTTCAATCAAATTGAGGCTACTAAAGTGAGCATTTCAAAAATTTTCGAGTGGTATTCAGTTGACTTCCCTAAGTTGATTGAGTTCATTAATAAGTATTCTACTCAAAAAGTAAACACCAATGCAAAGGTGAAGTACAATGAATACGATTGGAAATTAAACAGCTAGGTCAAATAGGCTTTTATGTGAGCTATGATCACATAAAAGCCTATTGAACACCTTTCAATTTTCTTATCTTAGCCCAAACATGTCTCACATGAATTGGCCAAAGGAATTTACGGATCGTGTAAAAAATGATTTGGGAAGCACTGGAGAAGATTTAATCCATGCACTCAATGAACCTCCTCCCGTCAGTATACGCTTCAATCCTTTTAAAACAAAAAAATGGCCAGAAAATTTCGAAGGAGTAAAATGGAACTCTAACGGAATATATCTTCCTAAGCGGCCATTATTCACTCTTGATCCTTATTTCCATGCCGGAGCCTATTATGTTCAAGAGGCTTCATCAATGTTTCTGGAAGAAGCCATCAAGCAAACGATAGATTTACAACACCCTTTAAAAGTATTAGATCTTGCTGCAGCTCCAGGTGGTAAAACCACTCTATTAGCGGGCATGCTATCTTCAGAAAGTCTTTTGTTGGCCAATGAAGTGATAAAGAGCCGTTACAAAATCTTAAGACAAAATGTAGCTAAGTGGGGCTTACCTAATGTATATACCAGTAATCATGATGCTAGTGGTTTGACCAATTTGAGTGGTTTCTTTGATGTAGTGATTATAGATGCTCCCTGCTCTGGGGAAGGCATGTTTAGAAAAGATCCACAATCTGCGAAAGAATGGTCAACAGAGAATGTCAAGTTATGTGCGAGTAGACAGAAGAAAATCCTGGCTGATTCTATGAATTTATTAGCTGAGGAAGGAGTATTAATCTACAGTACTTGTACGTATAATGCAGAAGAGAATGATATGAATGCAAAGTGGCTACATAAGAGCTTTCCGTTAGAACCAATCAAACTAAGTCTACCTGAAGAATGGAATATAACTCCCGGAGAATATGGTTATCAATTTTATCCCCATAAGACTAAAGGAGAAGGCTTTTATCTAGCTGCTTTTAAAAAAACTGTCGGTAGCAATTTTAGATTTAAGTTACCTAAAAAAAGATCTGACAATTGGGTAAAGCTTTCTTCCAGGGCTCAGGAACCGCTCAATAGGTGGATTAAAAATGATAAGGCATACAGCGCTTACAGCAGAAAAGATGGCCAATTGCAGATTGTACTTTCTGCCCATGACAGATGGAGCACTATATTAGAGCATGCTATTCCCAGAATTGACCTTGGAACACCCATCGGTAAATTGAAGCAAAACAAATTGGTTCCAGCACACGATTGGGCACTTAGTATAGCTGCAAATAAAAACCGTATTCCAACTTATAATGTAGACTTAACAGGAGCACTGCATTACTTAAAAAAAGAAACCCTCCATTGGGATGACATTCCAATGGGTTGGGTTAGGATTGATTATAAAGGTTTGGGCTTAGGCTGGATCAAAAAGCTATCCAATAGGATTAATAACTATCTACCTAACAATGCACGCATTATTATGGACCTTCCGGAGGAAATTCCAATTCCTTTCCTGGATCAGTAAATTATTCAATTGGAGTAAGTTGATTTTGAAAACAGTACCATCGCTTGTACAAATTTGGGTATTTCTAATAACAGATCGAAAGTATTTTTTCACTAAGTGATTGGACAAAAATAAATAGTGTTTTTGATCGATCAGATTTTTGGAGCTG
>JBCBCD010001262.1:0-2087 GCA_038530915.1 Bacteroidota bacterium | reverse complement strand
TAAAACTGGCCTTGGAACTTTCCTTATCGATATGTATCACATAAGGATTGTATCGCCAACCATCTCTGACTTTTTGAAACAAGCCGGCTATCTTCTCCTGTATTGGCAAATCATGAAACGCCTCTATCATAGACTGAATAGAGGCATTTGAATAATCAAAAAAGTAGGTTTCCTTTAAGTATTGTTCCATTATGCATTTATAATTTCTTGTTGAATGTGTGCTTCAAAACGCTTTAAATCACTTTCCACTTCTGGATTCTTCATCACATCGTGACAAGCAAATGTACGCAATGGCTGCATTCCAAAAAACTTAAAATTCATATGTTGTGGAAACAATAAATCGTCAACAGATTTTCCAGTAAATAGAAATTCATTCTCATCATCAAAAGCTTCTTTCGGCGCATTCAATGTGAGTGAGAGCGCGTATTTAGTATTGGATAAATTACCACCAGCACCGTAGTTTTCTTTTGGTGCAGTACTGCTTCGACCATCTCCTTCACTAAGTTTTCCAAACATCCCGGCGGTGTAAACCTCGTCCATGTATTTTTTAAAACTCCAAGTAACGCCCATCCAGTTGACTGGCGTCTGTAAGAATACAAGGTCTGCCCAAAGATGTTTTTCTATTTCTTCATCCACATTGTAGTCATCTTTCATGGTCGTGGTTTTTACTTCATAACCATTGCTTTTGAATATTTCTGTTGCTTTTTCAACCAAAGTAGCATTCAGTTTCCCTTCGGCAAAAGGATAGTATTGATGACCATTGATGATAAATACTTTTTTCATTCTGTGCCTATGCTTTGATGGTTATGTTTTTTAATGCTGCAATTAATTCATCTGGATTGGGGCGATTTCTATAATCAGCTTTACTTTCAGCATATCTGATGATTCCCTGCTGATCAACGATAAACCTTGCCGGCATTGGCAATGCCCACTCATCATTTCCTTGCTGTACTTCAAGATTGATATTGAATTTGTCTCTGTACAATTCTTTTAAATCTTGTGGGTAGTAAAATTTTAATCCAAATTGAGAGGCTAAGGTATTTTTTTCATCATGCAGAATGTCAAAATTTAGTTTTTGCATAGTGATGATCTTTTTCAAAAACTGAGGCAGTTCAGGTGATATTCCTATTAGTATTGCTCCCGTTTCAGCTATTTCCGGTACATATTTCTTCAAATTGGCTAGGTCGGCATTGCAATAAGGGCACCAAACTCCTCGGTAAAAAGTGAGCACCAACATGCCTTTTTCTAAAAGTGAATCACTCGAAACAGTTTCACCATCTTGATTGACCAACTCAAAGGAAGGTGCTTTTTCTCCTACTTTAAGCACCTTTTCTGTAATGCCCGACTGTTCTAAGTCATGAGTTGCCTTATGCATAATTTTAAGGTAAGCAGGAGGTAAATTGCCTTCAATACGATTCTTGATACTTTCTAGTTTCTTTTGAAAATCCATTATCTGTATATTAGATTAGTAATTGTTTTTTGATTTGTTTTGTCGATACAAATATGTAGGCTATAATTGTATTGTCAAAATAGATTTGATTAATGATAACAATCGATTTTTTAGATAATGAATTTACAGTTTGTCAGGTATTTTGTAGCCTTAGCTGAGGTGGGTAACTTCACCCATGCAGCAGAGAAGGTTCATGTGGTGCAATCGACCTTTTCAACGGGAATAAAAAAGTTGGAGCAACAACTCAATTGTAAGCTTTTTTATAGGGATAATCGTCAGGTATTATTGACGGATGAAGGAAAGCAATTGCTCCCAAAAGCAAAACAACTTTTAAGGACCTGGAGTGAAATGGAAAGTATTTTTTCTGAAGAATATAGTAAACCACTAAAATTGGGAGTAGTTAGTGAAATCGATTTTAATGCTGTAGTCCCTATGATGAAAACTTTTCATGAACTGTACCCCAAGATTGAGACTCAGATCATTGAAAGTACAGAAGATGAGTTGCGTCAAATGCTGAAAAGCGAAAGCATAGATGCCTATTTCCAGAAATATGTTTCATCGGAGCATAGTGATTTTGGACACCGACTTATTCGAAAAGACAGACTGGTTTTGGCTATTCCCAATAATCATCCCTTTG
>JBCBCD010001261.1:0-2087 GCA_038530915.1 Bacteroidota bacterium | reverse complement strand
GCTGATAGTAAAAACATGGGTTTGTCTCGCCATATTTTGGGTGTATCTATTCGATACATCCAATCCCTAAGGTTTTTAAATGCTGATGAGAAATTCCCATTATTTGCAGCAAATGAAGCGACAATGGCATCGCTTTCTTCAATCAGTTTCTGAAACTCAATCGCTTTTTCAGGGACACCAGATGTTCTCTCTATGTCAACAGAGAAGACTGGAAGTTCAAAATCTCTTAAATCTACTATGAGGTTAGTGGTATTGGTCAACTGACTGGCAGCATAAGTTGCGAATCGTTTATTGATGGACGTGCTGCTGTTGGAACCGCCGAATACAAGTACTTTTTTGCTCATATTGAAATTGAGTTATTCATTCAGGCATAAAATTGAGAAGTATAATTGGGAATTTCATTAATGTATCTTAAGAATAATAAAAGATTTTTCAATATGAAGTTTCATGCTGCCATCTTACTGCTTTAAGATTTTCGTTGTGGTTGTTTTATAGTTTTTTAGATTGGTTACTTTTATGAAAAAGATACCTTTGGGCAATTCCTCTAAGTCAAAGGAAACCTTATCTCCTACATCCTCTATCCTTTTGAGTACAGCACCAGCTAAGTCCAGAATCCTGATCGTATAAAGGCCTTTTTTTAAGGAAATATTTAACTCATTTTCTGTTGGGTTGGGAAAAACAGAGAGGATATCTTCTTCAAAAGCTTCTTCATAAGAAGTGATGGAACATGCACTACACGCACTTCCTCCACAGTCTATATCTTGTTCATCACCATTTAAAATGGCATCATTACAAGACCATGAAGTAAAGATGCTATCAGCTTCCACTTGTAACTGATCCAGGATTTGCATCTGCTCTTGTGAGATGCCATTTGCCAACAATTCGTTTGTTTCGAGTGGGTCATTTATGAGGTCATAGAATTCACGAGAACCATCTTCATTGGTGATGAGTTTGTATTGTTCATTTCTGATGGCTCGATTTATTAGGTCCTCATCTTCTAATTCTGAGTAGTTATATGTTCTTTTTGGGGCATTGGAATCCATAAGTAATGGAAAAAAACTAAAGCTATTGTCTATTCCTCCTGGCAAATCAGTACCTAGCAATTCAATTATAGTGGCAAAAACATCTGTAAAGCTAACCATTGCGGTCTCTTGCTCATTCACTCTATTTACCCCAAACCCAGTGACAAACATTGGCACTCTGATGCCTCCTTCGTATAATGTTCCTTTACCGTGACGGCGTGGGTAGCCTTGTAGGTTGCCATTTGGTGTTCCATTATCTCCCATGAAAAAGATGATGGTATTCTCTTTTTCTTCTTGCGACATAGAGTTGTACAAGCGGCCTACCTCATGATCCACAGATTCTATCATGCACATATATTGATCAAACTGGCTACTGGTTTCTGTACGCGTATACAATGAATCAGGTGGTAGATGGAAAGGACTATGAGGTGCATTGTACGCCATCCATAATAGCCAGGGTTGATCTTGATTGTCGATCCAATTGATCGCTTGATCGGTGATATAGGTGGTTACATAATCAGAAGAGGTATCCGTTACTCCATTGATCGTTCTTTCCCAATTGAAGTAGTCATCCACACCTGATGTGAGATTTCCATCATAATGTTGAATTCCTTGGTTATTGGGACTATTGGCACCACCTAGATGCCATTTTCCAAAAAGGGCATTGGAATATTCGTTATTGGCTACGACTTCAAGTTGTTCGAATAAAGAGGTTTCTGCATTTCGAAGATTGAGTCCAGAACGTGTAATACCATTTTTGTTGCCATATCTACCAGTAAGCATAGAAGCGCGACTGGGTGCGCAGGTAGGATAGGCCCATGCATTGGTAAACAAAAGTCCTTGCCCCATTAGCTTATCCAAATTAGGCGTAGAAGGTAGATCTGTGCCAATATTGTAAGCACCAAAAGCATCGGTACCCATATCATCGGCAATGATGATTAAAATGTTAGGGCGATTTTGGGCAAATGTGCAGGATACTTTAGCACAAAAAATCAAAAAAGAAAGTAAGGTTAATTGTGTCTTCATTTGGCTAATATTTTTCATAAGATTAAGTCCGTTCCAGCT
>JBCBCD010001260.1:0-2087 GCA_038530915.1 Bacteroidota bacterium | reverse complement strand
GCGACTTTTGAAAGTATCCAACTCTTTCAACCTTTTCGTTTCTTCAGCCTTCAGATTCAATTCATTTTGGAGCAATAGGCGTCGCCTCAAAAAATTAAAAATTAAATAACCTATACCCAATAGGATTAAAATGTACAGTAAATAGGCCGATGTAGTTTCCCACCAAGGAGGGTATACAATGATCTGAACAGCCAATTGATTTTCATGCCATAAACCATGACTATCCCGGGCTTTTACCCGAAAAATATAATCCCCGGCGGGCAAGCTGGTAAAGCGAGTGAAGTTAAAGTGGGAAGGCGTAGACCAAACATCCTCATAGCCTTCCATTTGGAAACTATAACTGACTTCTTCTGGCTTTCTATAGTCAGTCAAGGCATATTCAAAAGTAAAGGAGCGTTGCCAATGGCTTAGTTCTACTCTGGGCAGATTGCTAAAGCCATACTGCTTAAGGCTAGTATCTTTGCGAACATCGATGTATTCAAAAGAAGAAAGCACTACTTGTGCCTTTTCATTTCTGCGGCGATTTTCAGCCAGTACATCTTGTGGATAAAAAGCATTGATCCCTCGCAATCCGCCAAAAAACATGCGTCCATCTTTGGCTTTATAAAAAGAAAGTCGATTAAACTCATTATGAGTAAGGCCATCTTCTTCAAAAAAATTGATAAATGACTGGTCTGCAATATGAAATCTTGACAGGCCTTTATTCGTACTCAACCACAAACAGGAATCTCCTTCAGTAAGCATTCCACAAACAAAATTATTCGCCAAGCCATCTTTTTCTGTGTAGTTTTGAGTTAGGCCAGATTGAGGATTGAAAAAAACGATTCCTACATCTGTCGCCAGCCAAAGCTCATCAACAGCTCGTTCTTCGATGGCTAAAATCCGAGAAATGGGAATTTTCCAATCTTCCACATCAAACCACTTTTGATCATTAGTATGAGGAGAATAGCGCAGTAAACGCCCCCTGTGGCTAATCCACAAGTCTTTACTAAAAAGGCCCGCGTGCATAGCTTCTGTTAAATAACCTCCTTTATGTGGCAATTCTAATTCTTTTTCCCAGCGCAAAGTATTTTGGGTAGTATCCAGGTAAAACAATTCATGATTGTGTACCCACCACAGTGGTCCATCGTGCGCTTTGGAATAGATACCAGCCTCGATATCACTATCAAATGACCCAGGAATACGTTTTCTTCCACCATTTTCAGGATGCATAAAACGCCCAGATCCCAACAAAATAGAATCAGAAAAAAAACCTAAACCCCATGGACCAATAAAATCATTTGTCAACAAATGGGGCAGTTCTTTTTTTTTAGCAGGATCTAATCTGGCAATACCGGTCCCGTAATGACTGGCATAAATCCGGCCCTGACCATCTTCTACTATACCTCGAAAGCTACAATTGCCCAAGCAGTAATCGGAAGGCTCATTGAAATACTGATCAAAGGCAGAAGATTGTAGGGAAGCTTTGACCAGTCCCAAGCGAGTAAGTATCCAAAAAGAGCCGGTATTATCAGGTCTTAAATAAATGATGTCATTGATTTCTTGAAAAAGCTCCACCATCTGCGGTCGAAATTTATATAGGCTATCTTCGACTGCATCATAGTAAGCCAACATCCGTTCTCCACCACTCAGCCAGAAATTAAAATCCTCATCCGGGAGTATTCCTTCAAAACGATAAACATCGTCATGATTAAAAAAACGATTGACTGGGTGAGGCGTCACTTTTCCAGTTTCAAAATCATAGACAAATAATTCTTCATTTAGATTAGTCCAGGTTAATATGTATGCCTTATTTTGAATAAAATACACATGTGTAATGCGATCAACTGCCAACTCCAACAGTTCAATACTTTCACCTGTCGTGCTATCTAACTGTAATAGCTTATTGTCATAGGCTGCATATACATTTCCATCTAGCCCTATACTTAGGGTTAAGGAAACTGGTGCCACTTTAAGGCCGACCATCTTAGTCAGATAAAATTTTCCATTCTTAAATTTCCACACATCATAAAAAGCACGATCGTCAGAATAGGTAAAGAAAAAATGCTCCTTTCCTTTTGTATCCATTAAATAAACGAAAGTTTCAG
>JBCBCD010001259.1:813-2095 GCA_038530915.1 Bacteroidota bacterium | reverse complement strand
AGATAATCCCGACGAAGGGTTTATGGCCGTTGGTGTGACACGTACTAACCAACAGTTGGCTAAAGGATTTGGTAAAGCCTTTCGGGGTATAATTGTTGTAGAAGATATCATTTTCACTACCAGAGTGGATACTTTTGACATCCGAATGGATAGTACTCGACTGATTTCTCCACGCATGGAAAGCTACATTACAGATCCAGTGGCTATACAATTCAACAATATCGTTACCAGTACTAAGCGTCCAGTTTACGGAAGTAATGAATTAAAAGTCTTTCCTAACCCAACAAGAAATGTGCTAAATATTGAATTGGACAACTCCTCTGACATTATCCAAAACATTAATTTGTACAATTTCGTAGGACAATCGGTGGAAAAAGTGACTTTTATGGAAGGACGTACGTCTTATAGAATGTTAGTTGCACACCTCAGTAGAGGTATGTATACGATAATTACAGAAAGTAAAAGAGGGTTGTATTCCCAAAAAGTCTTCATACATTAATTTTAGTTCAGACTAGATCCCACAGTAGCTTCGGCTACTTTCATAATCCCATGCGCATAGAGGTTTCCAATTTGGAGCCTCTATTTTTTTTGAAAAAAGAAAAAAAAGCAAGTAAAAAAACTTGATAAACTTGATAAATATGCCTTTTGTATTAAAAATATACTTAATGTGTTAAGTTTTAACTATCTGTATATCAGACAGTTGATATATATTTTATTTTTTTTAATGTATTTTATTGCCTGATTTTTTCTGAAAAATAGTAGTTTTTGTTATTGTGTGGTCTAGATAGGTATCCTATATTTGTAATGTACTTAAGAAAGAGCATTGAGAGGTTATAGACAGAAACGTTTAAAAGAATAAGTTATTAAACATTTTTGAGAACCCATTTTAATCCCAAAAACCAAAGAAACTTTGTGTCGGGAGCTCTTCTAATAACAAACATAAAAACACCAGTTAAAACAAATATATATTTCGCGCACACACTACTTGGTAGTGTATTTATTCTACGAATTACAAAGAGCTATATTTAAATAGTGAAGGGGTAGATTTGCAAAGGGTTCTTTTGAACCCTTTGCTTTTTTAGGTACTAGACTTAAGTGGTTCACAATATTGAAAGCGGATTACTTTAGACCTATTTTAAATCAGTGCTTCGTTCCTGCAAAATTACCTGGCCTTCAAGAGATAGTAATTCTAGAGTTTCTCCACCTTGATTCAGCATACCTTTTATATAGTTTACACCTTTGCGGTTACTCCCTTGGTGTTGTATGTCAAAATCTAGATGAT
>JBCBCD010001259.1:0-803 GCA_038530915.1 Bacteroidota bacterium | reverse complement strand
ACTGACAGTACCGGATAAACTTCCCAAATCAATGTCAGCATTTAGATCAGTAGCAAGATGGAATTCTATATTTCCGTATAGTGATTCAATGCTAGTTTGCTCTCTAATTGCTGATCCGGTAAAAATAGCGTAAGTGTTCCCCGCTGGATTAATTACTTCAAAATTTCTAGTTAAATCTTTTAGCAAAAGATCTGTTTTACGGCAAAAAATGTATAAATCGCCTGTAAATTTTTCTAACTGCACTTTTCCCAAGTAACTATATCCAATGTATTGTTCTTCAATGTGTAACTTCAATCGATTGGGAACCTTAATTCGGTAAGCTTGCCCTAAACTGTATTGCTCCTTTATTTCAACTATCGCTTCTTCTTCCTGGATATTTAAATAGTCCATATTTGGGTTAATGGCCTTTCTATCGACGTACCGCCGAATTTTCCTTTTGTCTTTACCACTTAGTTCGCTTTCAATCTTCCAAATCTGTATTTGATCGCCTTCGTATCCTTCCACTAAAAGCTTTGGAGGATTTAATTTGATGTAGACTTCTTCTTTAGTACTGCTAATTTGATGGGTGAAATCTTGTCCGGTAAGTTTACTGAGTAGGGAACAGGCAATAAGAACGAATAATAATTTTAATTGCATAAGTAATTTATTTTGGTGATTAGTTTTGTCTTATGGCAAACGCATCAAAATTAGAATTTTCAAAAAACATCCGATCTGGATAACAAAAGCCGTGAAAAATAGCAAAATTAAAATGTGGGCGGGGGTCTGGCCGCTGTTCGACGGAGGAGTTTGCCAGACCATCCCGC
>JBCBCD010001258.1:0-2099 GCA_038530915.1 Bacteroidota bacterium | reverse complement strand
TTTATTTTGGAAATGCTCAAGATTTTGAATTCAAAAAAATTACTACAAAGGAAGGTTTATCACATAGTACAGTTTATGCCATTACACAGGATAAATATGGCTTTATTTGGATTGGTACCAGAGAAGGATTAAATCGCTATGACAGCTATGAAATAAAGTCTTATTATACAAATGATGAACAGTCTGGCTTACCATCAAATGAAATACTGAGTTTGTTAGCTACAAAAGAGTATTTATTTGTAGGGACAACTGAGGGGCTAGCGATCTATAAACCTGAACAAGACCGTTTTGAGCCAATATTGACCGGTGATACGATTAAGGGTCAGGTCAGACAATTATTTGAAACCCAAAATGGAGAAATCCTAATAGGGACTGCCCAAGGCCTATATACCTTAGATGAAAACTTAAGCATAAAGAATATTCTGAAAAACCATAATGTTCAGGGAATCGAGGAATACAAGACTAATGTCTTTTGGATTATTTCACCCGATAAAAAAGTCTTAATAAATCATTTGGGAGAAATAATAAAAGAATATGCTTCCACTGCTATAACTGACAATTACACATACAACATTTGCATATTAAAAGATAAGGAAGACAGAATATGGTTAGGTACGAGAGAAGGGCTTTATAAATATGATGTAAAACACGATGTCTTTCGACTAGTCGAACTTCCCATTAAGAACTATCCCTATATCAGAAAAATCGCCGAGGATAAGGAGGGTAAACTATGGTTAGGCACAGAAACAGGTTTATATATATATGATCCTCAAACAGCTTACTTCAAACATTATGATCAATCACTCACCAAACAGCTAAATACCCTCTCCGATAAGGCCATTTATGATATTTACTTTAGTAGAGAACATGTCGTATGGATAGGGACATATTTTGGAGGAATCAATAAAGCGAACCTCAAAGTAGGAAAATTCAATAGATTGAATCCCGGGAAGTCCTTAAAAGGGAAGGCCATCAGTCAAATAATTGAAGATCGTACCGGAAAAATTTGGGTCGGTACCGAAGATGGAGGCATTAGTATTTATGATAAGGAAAATCAATCTTTCAGTTATTTAAATGAGGATAATTTGTTGTCCTCAAATAATGTACATTCCATTCATGAAGATTCAGATGGTACGATATGGATAGGTACTTTCTTTGGTGGTGTAAATCGATATGATCCTGAGACCGGATCAGTAACTACTTACAGACATGTAGTGGGTGATACAACATCTCTATCGAATAATTATGTGTATGCGATAGAAAAAGATAATACTGGACAACTATGGATTGGAACACAAGGAGGTTTGAACCTATATAATTATGATCTAAATACTTTTTCCGCTGCTTTTCCTAAAACCTTTCAAAACAAATTTATCTATGATATCCTTTCAGATGATTATAATCAGGTATGGATTGGCACTCGTACTCATGGCATTTACAAGATTGATATTGAAAAAAATACACTCGAACACTTTACCACTCAATCTCACGGTTTAAGCAGTAATGACATAATAGGCATCACAGTTGATGAAGAAGATAACCTTTGGTTTGGGACGCTTGGAGGGGGAGCTATTTATTGGGATAGAAAAAAGCATCTATTTGAAAATATTACCCAAGAACAAGGTCTACCCAATGACAATGTTTATGGCATACTAACCAATGATCAGGAAGAAGTATGGATGAGCACCAACAGAGGATTATGTCAGTTTATAACAGCTAATCAAAAGGTTAATATTTACTCTACTTCTGATGGTTTAACCTCCAATCAATTTAATTTCAAATCCTATTTAAAAGATAGTCAAGGCTATATGTACTTTGGTACGGTAGATGGTTTAATCTATTTCCATCCTGATAGTACACTGAGCACCCAAATGTCAGGGAATTTGTTTTTTACTGACTTTAAGCTTTTTAACAAATCAGTTCCTGTAGGTTCTATAGGAATACTTGCACAGCAAATCAATCAAACCGATGAAATAACCCTTCCTTATAAAGATAATGTAATAACATTTGAGTTTGTAAACCTCAATCATTTTTCAGAAGGCGAAAATCGTTATGCTTGTTACTTGGAAAATTTTGAAGAATCTTGGAATGAAATAGGC
>JBCBCD010001257.1:0-2099 GCA_038530915.1 Bacteroidota bacterium | reverse complement strand
TTGCTTACTCCTAGGAGTAAGCAAACACTTACTTTTTCATCAAAAAGGGAGAGCAAAAAATCGGCCTGATTTTTTGCTCTCCCTTTTTGATGAATTTAAATAAAAAACCGAGGGGCGGTTACCCACCCTCCGGCAAAATCACATAAAAATTACACAATCTAAAATTTATACGCTAATAGTAAACCTACTCTTGTTTTACACAATAATAACTATTTTATTTCATCATTTCTGAAAATACATACAATTTATTAATCATAAGTAGTTCGTATAATAAAAAACGATTATTTAGTATAGCTATTTGAGATTTATAAAATTCATAATACTTACAATTTAACTTAATTAAAATATGAAAAAAGTAAGTATATGCAATTAACTCATACCTTTTGTGAGTGAAAGCAGGCCCAAATGGACCTGCTTATCATTTTTCAATTTTTTATCAAAACTATTCGGTAATAATCATCTTCTTAGTCCAGTGTCCATTAGCAGTTTGTAATGTGTAATACAACAATCCAGCTGCTAAATCACCTCTTTGTACTTCAATTTGATTCACACCTTTAGCATAATCTCCTTCGTACACCTTCAATACCTTACCTGTGTAATCCTGCAAGAAGATAGTTGCAGATTGAGCTTCAGGTAATTCAAAAGTGATGGTCGTTTTCTGAGTCCAAGGGTTAGGCCAGTTTTGATTCAAAATGGTAACTCCTGCTTCCACTTTAGCTTCAACCCAACCTAATTGTACATTCAATGTCTGACCATTCAAGTCGTATGCTTCGGCATTTGTCAATCTAGAATTAATATCAATCAAACCTTCAAGGCTATTCAAGTTTTCCTTCGCACGCAATGTCAACTTGAATACTACTCTATCATTCAATAACTCATTTCTAATAGCAGCCGTATTAACCCAAGCACCAGTAATCATTGCTCTGTCGATGAAGTTAAGGCTAAATTCATTTTCTTTAGCAACTGCACCTTCCAGGTCAACAAACTCTAAGTATCTGTCATCAAAACTCAAGGTGAACTGCATACCTTCTAGATTATTCAATTCATCAGAAGTGAACTCTAGTTCATAGGTATCACCTTGGTTCAATGATTGGTCAAGTGCTTTAATAAGGGTTGAACGGTTGCCTGTACGAGTATCGATATCAGCGCTTGGAATCGCTGAGTGGTCTATATCACCCACTTTTACAGCTGTAAAGTCAAGCTTATTCTGACACGTCTCAAGGTCTATCAAGTTGATGATTTCAGGCATTTCCTCCATCCAAGGATCATTGTTGTCAGGGAACTCATAGTTTCCATCAATGAACCTCCAACTAGTATTATTAGGGAAGAATTCCTTATCACCCAAGATCATTTGACGCAAGATCAATAAATCAATAGTAGAAATATTCTCAGAATTATCAACATCTCCTGCGATCATTTGATAGGGTGTAAATATTTCGCCCACACCCATAATATTTCTCGCTAAAGCAACCAAGTCTCTAGTAGAAATACCATTCATATGATCTCTGTCATAATGTGGAGTAAGAGTATAGTTCTGACCAGTTTCACCATCACCAAACTCATATCCACCAGATACATCCGTCTGAGCCATCATTTCATTGCCACCAGACAAGTACAATTCAATACCTTCAACTGCTTGTCCACTTGGTGTGGTAATGTTACCGCGTAGGGTAACAATGTCATCCAGACAATCATTACAAGCTACTTGAGGATCCTGAACAAATACTTCAACCGTACAGAACTTGTAGTTTGCACCACCCATACTTCCATCAGGTTGTATTGCTATTGGGTTGTTTGCATTATCCCATACATATACTTCCAAGTCTACCTGATAGCGGTCATCACATGTAAGTACAATGCTCGTTTGATCAGCACTTGGTGTCTCACCTACTCTATTTACAGAGAAGGTCAATGGTCCGTTACAATCAGTTGTGATTTCGCAAGAAGCCAACTCAGCAGCAAATACCTGAACGGCTGCATCATCAAACTCTCCGTCACCGTCTGCATCTGTATTTTCAGCCATTGGTACAAGGTTTACAATCAATGTAATCGACTGCTTCGTACCAGATCCGGTTTGTTACTCTGGCTTGATTGTAAAC
>JBCBCD010001256.1:0-2101 GCA_038530915.1 Bacteroidota bacterium | reverse complement strand
TTACTGGTTTCCACGGTTTTCACGTATTTACCGGAGTATTCCTATTGACTTTGATTTGTATCAATGTAGGAAGTGGTCTTTATGTGAAACGTCGCAATGGATATGAGATGGTAGAGAAAATAGGCTTATACTGGCACTTTGTCGATTTGGTATGGGTATTCGTATTCTTGGTATTCTATCTTCTGTAATCAATTTTTTGAACTTATTTAAATCAGCATATAATGGGACACTTAACATATGAAGAGTCTAAGAAAAGAGTAGTATTTGGTTTGATTCTTTTAGCTGTAGTTACACTTATTGAAGTAGGTATTTCTTTGACTGGAAAAGGCTATGTACCTGGAATAGAATCCACTACCTGGTTGTTATATGGAGCAGGTTTGTTATTGATAGGCCTTTCTTTATACAAGGCTTATTTCATCATCTACGAATTCATGCACTTAAAGTATGAGGTGAAGAGTTTGGCATTGAGTATTTTATTGCCGACTACACTTTTGATCTGGGCAATCATTGCATTCCTTCAGGAAGCAGGTTCTTGGGGACAGCGTAGAGCTTTGATTCAGGAAAAAAATTCTCAGCCATACGAGCAGGTAGAAGAAGTACAGGGGATGAATGATCAGGAATTAAAATCTGATACTTACAAGTTAGAGATTGAAGGATAAAAGCTTTTTATTAGATAAATTGGTGCATCTCTATGTGCTGATTTATTTGTGAAATAAATAATAGAGCGTTTTTAATACAGCCTGTCTGTTTAAAAACGCTCTTTTGTTTACCATTTAATGATAAATACAGCAAACAAAGCATTTTATAGGATGTTGTTTGATTAATAAATTTCTTTTGCGATGAAAAACAGGAGTTGGCAACAGATCGTTGCATTGGGCCTTTTCTTAGTGGTTTTACCTGCGGGAGCATACATTTTCCTCAAAAAAGGATTTGACTACCGCAAATCGGCTTTTAGAGAATTGGAAGAGATTGCTGAAGTTCCTAATGACTTGGAATTAACCACTGTAGATGGAAGATTGGTCAATAGAGATAGCCTTAAAAACAAGGTAGCAATTACTAACTTTTTTAGTCTACGCAATGAAGCTCTAAGCGAAACTTTTGGCGAACAATTGGAGAAGCTATACGATCAATTTGATCGTACGAGTAATTTGGTACTGCTGGTAATGGCGACCGATACTACTTATGATAGCCAAGACAAAATAGCAGCTTTTGCCAAAGAACATGACTTATGGAAACAAAGTTTCTGTTATGTGATTGCCCCTAAGGGAAATGATGTAGCTGGTTTGGCCAAGCTGTTCAAATTACCGGAATATGGAGAACAGACTTTAGGTGATCAGCCCTATTTCGCTTTTATTGACTCTGAAGGTGTTTTAAGAAAATATTACAATGCCAATGAGCAGGAGGAAATGGTAGAATTAGTTACCCATACAGCGATGTTGATGCCTAGAAAACCCAGAAGAAGAATTCAATTTAAAAGAGAATCTGAAAAGTAACCGGAGATGGAACAAAACATACAATTGGCTAAAAAGCTCAATATATATGCCTGGATTGTAACGGGCGCTGTAATTGTATTGGTCACCTTGATGCGTTATGTAGATTTACCTGTAGAAGCAGATTTATCGTTTTTACCGCCCTTTTATTCTACATTGAATGCTCTTACTGCTTTGGTTTTAATAGCGGGCTTATACTTCATTAAAAACAAGATAATGGCACAACATCGTACAGCTATGATGATCGCTTTTGGTTTGTCTGCCTTGTTTTTATTGTCGTATGTTGCTTATCACTTTACAGCACCACCCACTTTATTTGGTGATGCCAATCATGATGGGGTAGTGGATGCTGCTGAAAAAGCTGCGGTTGGAGGAATACGTACTTTCTATTTGATTTTATTATTGACGCATGTGGTATTGGCGGCTACAAGCTTTCCGTTTATCTTATTCACTTTCATTCGTTCTTATACCGGACAATTTGAGAAGCATAAGAAAATGGCTCGCTGGGTATTTCCTATTTGGTTGTATGTAGCCATTACAGGTCCCATTTGCTTTTACATGCTAATGCCTTATTACAAGTAGTTGACAGACAATTGCTTGGAATACTGGAT
>JBCBCD010001255.1:662-2109 GCA_038530915.1 Bacteroidota bacterium | reverse complement strand
CTGTTGCCTTTGTGGAAAGGGCAAAGGATGAAAACCATACTGTGGTCACACCCGAGTATACAAGAAACTATCCTTTTCAGGAGTTCAGTTTTCTACTCAATGAAGAATACCTGCCAAAGAAAATTGAGGTAGGGTACTTTGGTAGATAAAAAAGAATCTTATTGTTAAATTTATAACAAAATGTTAAAAAAATATAAATTATGATATGTGAGTATGGCCAAAGTTGGTTTGGAAGCTTCATATAAGATAGGCTCGGATTTTCAATAATGACGATAAAATGATGAAATATGAATGACAATAGTTTACAGAATCTTAAAAAGGGTGTCCGATTTGGTGAAGGGCAAAGCCGCAAGGGCAATGGTCGACCCAAAGGAAAAAGTTTGAATACCATCCTAAAGGAAATATTGAGCGAGGACTTTAGTGAATTCTCGGATGATTTCCCCGAAGGAATGGAAGGAAACTACGCGGTGGCCCTTGAACTAATTGGAATTGCATTCAGCAAAAACCACAAGGACAAATTGGGCGCGATAAAGGAAATCTTGAACCGCGTAGATGGAAGGGTGACCCAGACCGTGGAGACTTCCCTTAAAGGTTCTATTCCATTGGAGAGATGGGTAGAACCTGAAAAAACCTGAAACTGAAATTGGATTCGAGAACTTGTCAAAACTTGACATTTAGGACTTAGCAAAACTCAACATTTCGAACTTAGTAAAACTTAGTATTCGCAACCTTATACAACGTAATATTTATTAACAGAAACAAGTGTGTGGACCGCTGTTTTCCACACGAAAAAAAAGAAATTAATCTATAATAGTTTACAGTAGTTATGGCAAACACAACAGGAATGAAGTTTGGCGGCCGTAAGAAAGGCACTCCGAACAAAAATACAAGCGCTCTCAGGGATAGGGTGGAGTCCCTTATCAATGATAACTGGGAAGACGTTTTAAAAGACATCAAAGAGCTAACTGGTAAAGAGAGGGTCGATATCATAGTCCGACTTTTGGAATATTCCCTGCCCAAGTTGCAACGTACACAGCTTGAAGAAGTACAGCCTCCTAAGGTCACGACTATAAATCTCGGTGTAGGGGTAAGTCCAGAAACAGAGTAATTGTTTTTCGCACGCTAAAAAAGACCCATTTCGGTAGTTTATTCTCCTTCATTCAAATAATCCGTAATAAAGCCCACCTGCCAATAAAGCGGTTCTTGTTCTTTTTAGGCTTAGTTTGAATAATTTGGTGGCCAATCAATTAGCAGTTTGACAAGGAAAATATATTGCAGAGACTTTTAAAGGAGTAACCCATTTGACCAGTATACCAACAAGTTTATTTGGTGAAAGCATGAATAAAGGCAACACAAAGAATAGGATTAAGATATGGATAATTGCCAGCGCTTTTACTCTTATGGCTTCAGTGATAAGTGTTTATTTCTTTCTGAATGGTTATTTGAT
>JBCBCD010001255.1:0-652 GCA_038530915.1 Bacteroidota bacterium | reverse complement strand
TAGAGGTTCTATGAAACCGATAACCCAATTGGATACGGTGATATTGTTGTCCTTGATTGGGATTGTTTTGATAGCGTTTACCGTTATTGCTTTATTAATACGGCATTGCAGACTTTTTCAATTCCTTCAATTATCCTTTCTAGTTCCTTCTTAATTTCATCTTCGCTGTTTCCCCAATTTTCCCAAATGATTGATTCGTAATCCTCCGTTTGCTTAATATTTCTTTGCTGTTGTTCCGCAGTGTATTTTCGTTTTCCCTCGTCTTTCCAGTATCTACCTAAAATGTCTGAAACTGCGATAATTTTATTTGTTAGTTTGATAATATCGTTGAAATATACCTCAGCGCCTTTACCAAAAAGAGCTACAAACCGGTATTTTAATGCTTTTAGTTTGAAAAAAGGGTCTTTGTTTTTTTCAAATCTTTCTCTAACTACATATGCCCTATCCAGTATTTCTGAGTCCCTCTCACTTTCGTTTTCTCTCCTTTTTCTTGTTTTTCCTTCGCTAGTATGTCCTAATGGACTCCTAATTGTTGATATAGCATCCTGGACTTCATAAAACAGTGCAAGAGCTTCTTCCGCTAATTCATATTTCCGTTTCCATTTAGCTTCTCTTCTCCAAGAGTTGATTCCGTATATGGCAACAGCTGAGG
>JBCBCD010001254.1:1650-2110 GCA_038530915.1 Bacteroidota bacterium | reverse complement strand
ATTCAAAACTATCAAAGAAAGTACTCAACAAGTTGACTATTCCAAATACCAAAACCAGTCCCATTGCTCCACCTACCAAACACAAGATTATCGCTTCTATTAAAAATTCCAGCAGAATGAAATAACTCTTAGCTCCCAGTGATTTTTTGATGCCTATAATTCTTGTTCTTTCTTTTACTGATACAAACATAATGTTTGCCACACTTACCATACCTACTATTATGGCAAAAATTCCAATAACTAAACCCAACAAGTTCAACACACCGAAGAAGCTATCGAGAATACCTGAAAGTATAGAAACTTCATTTAGGGAGAAGTCGCTGTCTTCCCTCGGTTTTAAACGCCTCTGAGCTCTCATTGCACTGGTTATTTCATCTTTTACCCAAGATACGTTGGCATTTTCACCTGCTTTTACAGCCACCGTACGATCAAAAGAACGTCCACGCTTTAAGTCAACAAT
>JBCBCD010001254.1:0-1640 GCA_038530915.1 Bacteroidota bacterium | reverse complement strand
TTTCTTGCCAATTCATAAGAAATAATAATAGCTTCATCAAAATCAGCTATATTGATAATACTGTCTCCTGATTTTTCAATTACTCCGACCACTTCAAGGTATCGGCCTCCCATTTTAATGGTTTTGCCAATTGGTTCGAGATCACCAAATAATGCCTCAGAAACAGTATGGCCCAAAATCACCTTATTAGATCCTGTAAAATATTCTACCGGGGAAAAATAACGTCCTTTCTCGTATTCTAATTTGAATAAATCACTAAACTCATAAGAGCCGACCAACAAGAAAGATCGATCTACGCTATTGGATCTGTATTTTAGTGTTCTGGTCCCAATACCTGCATAATAGGCTACAAACTCTACATTTGGCAGTCGTTCTTTTATTGCCTCATATTCTTTGTAAGCCATATTGGGCCTACGCAAATACTTAGAAAAATCTCCATCGGGATCGTTCCAGGCGAATTTCTGAATATAAATTACATCGCTACCCAATTTAGCAATACTGGACCTTACATTAGACTCTAATGAATCAACAGCTGAAAAAACGCCAATGATACAGAAGATTCCTATTGAAATACCAAGCATGGACAAAAAGCTTCTTAGCTTATTGGCTATTAACTGTGAAAAAGCCTGGCTTATTCCTTCTCGTAAAATTTTTAAAGCTGTAAACATATCATTATTCTCTTTTACGGGGCTGAAAATAATCAAAGCCGATAATATGGCTTAAATCATTCGATGAAGCGACCTTCTTTTTCTGCCAAATCCCCTTTTTTCTTTTCAAAAGCAAATAAACCTTGCCTTTATAAAACTATTCTACTGATAAAGGAGTAAAATATCTGTGAACTATTGTTATTTTTGCGTTTCATTTTGGAAAAAAATACACTTATGAGGACGAAACTCTCACAATTTTCGTTTGAACTGCCAAAAAAACTCATCGCTCAATATCCGACTAAAAATAGAGATGAATCAAGATTGATGGTTGTCAATCGTGCAGCAGGAACGATCGAACATCACACCTTCAAAGACATCATCAATTTCTTCGATGAAAATGATGTTATGATATTCAATAATACCAAAGTATTTCCAGCTCGCTTGTATGGCAGGAAGGAAAAAACGGGTGCTCAAATAGAAGTTTTTTTACTGCGTGAATTGAATACAGAATCAAGGCTTTGGGATGTTTTGGTGGATCCAGCAAGAAAGATCAGAGTCGGTAATAAATTGTATTTCAGTGACAAACATGATAATGATGTCTTAGTAGCTGAAGTAGTGGATAATACCACTTCTCGTGGTAGAACCATTCGCTTCCTTTATGATGGTAGTGATGAAGAGTTTCAAAAAGAATTAAATTACCTAGGTAATACTCCTCTTCCAAAATACATCGGAAGAGATGCTGAAGAAATCGATAGAGAGCGTTATCAGACAATCTATGCAAAAGAAATAGGCGCTGTTGCGGCCCCTACTGCCGGTCTGCACTACAGTAGAGAGTTAATGAAAAGGCTCGAGATCAAGGGCATTGAATTTGCGGAGTTGACATTGCATGTGGGTTTAGGGACTTTCAGAAGTATTGATGTGGAAGATTTGTCGAAGCATAAAATGGATGCTGAGTACTTTAAAATTCCACAAGATTGTACAACGACTGTAAAT
>JBCBCD010001253.1:360-2114 GCA_038530915.1 Bacteroidota bacterium | reverse complement strand
ACTGATCCAGTGAATGGAAAATAAGAGTTGGTTGTTGACTGAATAAGCCTAAAGGTTTATCTGATAACTTTAATGCCTACCTTTCTGTTGATTCTACCCATTTTTTTTGGAATGGTAGTAAAAATGGTATCAATCGGTTCAATGGGCAAAATGCTGATCATTATCCTTACAAGAATGATTCGCTCAATTTAAGTTTAAATATTACAAGTGAAGTTTTTCAGGATAGTCATAACAGAAAGTGGTTTACTTCTTCCAATGCACTTCATTGCATAGAATCTAATAAAGATAGCATACAGTCCTGGCAATTATTTTCAGAGGCTAATAGTTACTATTTTGCTTTTCATCTCGAAAAAGACAGTTTACTATGGTTGGTAGCTAATCAGCAATTATACAGAATCAACCTCATGCAAGAACTCAAAGAGCCAAACGCTTTGGCTCCTTTTAATTGTTATTCAGCTTTGGCCATAGAAGACTCACTCGAAAATGTTGTTCAGCTTATTCGTTTCAACAATCAAAGAAGTGAAGGTTTTGAACTTTTTGAATTTTCCAGAAATAATCAACTGACTTCAAAAGGAACTTTTTTTGATGGCAAAAACAACTTTCCAGCGATTAAATCTAATTTTGGATATGTTGAAAATAATAGCTCTATATGGTTGCCATCTCCCGGAGGGCTAATCCGTTTTAACCCTAATCGTCCTCAGGACTATGAATTAAAAAAAATTCAGGTAGCAGGAAAGTCTGTTTTATTTCGTGATCTTGAAGTCTGGGGCGAACGTTATTTTTGGCTAACCAGTAGAACCAATGGTCTATTGCTGTACGATAAATTTCAGGATAGTATTGTGCGACAAATTAAATACTTTCATGTTGGCAATCAGACAATTGAGATCAATAATATCTATTTAGGGTAAAACTAGATAAGCAACAAAATCTTTGGGTTTCTACTTTTGATAAAGGTATTTTTTACACCAACTTAAAAAATACCAAGTTTCAAGCTTTACATCCCGGTAATGAAATATACTTGCAAGATGTTCATTCTTTTAGATCGATGAGTTCCATAGATTCTGAGCTCTTCTACCTGTTTGACAATCAACTTTATCGGCATACAAACAATGAATCTACTAAATTGACAAAAATTCAACCTTCTAAGAAGGATCCTCTTAGAAGGCTATACAGTGACTCTGATGGTGATTTGTGGGTAGTTCGTAACTCTACCGTACAGATTTGGAATCCAGTTAATGAAAAACTTTACGAATTAGAAGGACTTCCTGCTATTATAAACATTATCGAATTCAAACCTCATTTTTTTCTAGCTCACGACTTTGAAAAACTATTACTCGTAGAAAAAGATCCTTTGAATAAAAGGATTAAGCAAGTCAGCATCATTCAAGAAGACATAAATTTGCCTGCTAACTTTTTATTTGACTCCAAATCGAAGCTTGTTTTCCTTGCACAATCCGACAATCAGCTTAGGGTCTTTGATACCAAACAATCCATTTACGAAAAAAAACCCTTGAAAAACTTAGGTGTAGTCAATGGAATGTTTGCTGAGAAAAATGGAAAATTTATCTGGTTGGCTACTAATGCAGGCTTGTACAAATATTTCCCGGAAGATCATGATTACATTAAAGAAGATATTCCTTCAGATAAAATGAATACTATTTTAACCAATGTAGTAAGTGATCTGGAAGGAAATGTTTGGATCAGTTCAAACAATGGCATTTTCCGTTATCAACCTGATTCAAAAACAGTCGATC
>JBCBCD010001253.1:0-350 GCA_038530915.1 Bacteroidota bacterium | reverse complement strand
CGATCATTTTACGAGATATGATGGCTTACTATCCATGCGCTATACCAGTAATTGTAGTTATAGAGATGCTGATGGTAAGATATATTTTGGCGGTGATTATGGCATAACCATCATAGACCCTTTGAAAGTAGACTTGAATGATAACGCTCCGCCTATTGAAGTTTCTGAAATTTTTGTGAATAAAGAAAAAGTAGATAAGACTGAATTTTTCAAAGCTTCAACAATCAAGAAACTGGATTTTGAAGAAAGATTTTTGGAATTCAAATTTGCTTTTCCTGAATATAGTGATCCCGATAATAATAAGTTCCAATACACCTTAATCCAAGACGAAGATACCGTTATGGCAAATG
>JBCBCD010001252.1:0-2114 GCA_038530915.1 Bacteroidota bacterium | reverse complement strand
AAGTGGCCAATCATATTGCAGTAGAACGATTGACTGAAAAATTGGGCAGTCACTATATTGCTCCACATGGGATTGCCGATGTCTACGTGAATGATAAATGGGTGAAAGCGTCCAATGCTTTCAATAAAACATTGTGTGATCGATTCAATGTGGATGTTTTAGCATTTGATGGCACAAAAGACGCCATTTTTCAAGCATTCAACAGAGACAACAACCAATTCATGGAGTATGTGGAAGATTATGGTCATTTTGATGATGTGCCGCTGGAATTTATTTTTAACACTTTCAAAGCAACCTACCCAAGTATTTATAAGGATAATAAGGGGAAAGAAAAGATTATTATTTAATCTTTGGTTGTTGGTTGTTAGTTGTTGGTCTTTGAGACGATTTTTGATTTAAGAAAAATCACCCCAGACAAAAGACCAGAGACTAAAGACAATATAACCAAGCAAATAGTCAAGAAGAATCAATCTTTCACCCAATGATTATAAGCAGCCCTGGCCGCTTTGGCAATAGTCATTTCCCGTTTGGTCTGATCATCATAAGAATCAGAGATATAAACGGTTACGGCCAGATGAGTCCCGTCCGGTAAAGTAATGATGCCGGCATCATTGGTAGCTCGGGTTAATCCGTCATAGGTTCTTGCGCTGCCTGTTTTGTGGGCCACAACAGTTCCTTGAGGTAAAAGTCTTTTTATCCTTTTGTCAAACCATTTATTGGAAACCAGCATGTATTCCAATAGCAGTTTTTCACTCTTTTCTGATAAATAGGTTCCTTCCTGGAAGATCTTCAGCAATTCATTCATGGCTTCGGGGGTGGACCAATTTTGGTATTGAATAGTATCATTGGCTACTTGTACCATTTCTGTGGTAGCTATGGCAATGTCATTTACGCCCAGCTTGTGTAGTTTTTGTTGTACTTGTGCTGTGCCGCCTAAAAGTCTTAGTAAAACATCACAGGCGGTCCCGTCACTTTGGGCGACATTGTATTCTAAAATATCTTCTATGGTAAGATTTGCACCGGTGGGATATGTGTTTCTTATCGGACTGTGGCCTGCCTGAGGAATGTATTCGCTACTATCGATCTTTATAGTATCTCCTAGTGAAAAACGGCCAGTGTCGATTTGATGAAGCATGACCATAGCGATGGGGAATTTATATACACTTTGCATGGGAAATTGTTGGTCCCCATTGTAAGAAATGGATTCGCCAGTTTCGATATGTAGTACACTCACCCCCAGCTTACCATTAAGGCTGTCAGCAATTTGTTGAAATTCGGCTTTCAACTCATTATGGATGTTTAAGTCCTCTTTCTCTAAATTTGATGTTTCTTTGGTTTTGTTTTGGCAACTAATCGCTGTAATGACCAACAGCATTAGCAATAACTTTTTCATGTCGGGTATTTTAAGATGATGATTTTATCTTTTCAATAACAGCAGTAGTTACTTCTTGAGTAGAGGCTGTACCCCCTAAATCTCTGGTGCGAATCCTCCCTTCTCTAATGTTGTCTTCTATAGCCTTCATTAATAAATTGGCTGCTTCTTTTTCTGAAGAAGAATACTCGCCCTCATTATTTTCTCTGACTATATAAAAATCCACCTTACCCGGATTTTTTAAAGGAGAAGAAACTCCTTTCAAAAGACGTACCGGACGAAGATTGACATACTGCTGAAAACTTCTTCTTATTGGAATCAATAAACCCCATAAGGAAACATGATCGGGTACTCCCGGATAACCTACAGCACCCAAGAAAATACTGTCGCTATCCCTCAATCGATCCAATCCATCATCGGGCATCATTTTACCATGTTTGATATAGTGTTCACAGCTATAGTCATAATGATCAAACTTAAGTTGGAAGCCACATTGAGCAGCTACAGCTTCCAGTACTTTTAAAGATTCAGGGATGACTTCCTTTCCTATCCCATCTCCGGGGATGGTAGCTATTTGGTAAGTTTTCATAGATTTAGTGGTTTAAAAACTTCAACAAAGCATTTAATGTCTCTTCTGGGGCTTCTTCCGGTAAATAATGACCAGAATTAATCCCATATCCTTCCACCTGATCGGCAAGGATCCTTTGTATTTTTTAGAAAAAAAATTTGGCCAATGGGGAAG
>JBCBCD010001251.1:0-2118 GCA_038530915.1 Bacteroidota bacterium | reverse complement strand
CAATCAGTTTGCTCAACCCTATGCCTACATAGCAGTCTGCTATTATTACTTGGAGGTTTTTAAGAAGGAAAAAGAATTCACAAATGAACTCAATACTTATGCAGATAGAGCGATGCTGTTGAACCCTCAGTTACCAGAAAGCCTGATAGCTAAAGCTCTATTTTATATGAACGATGGTCAATATGAACTGGCCGTCGAATTCTTTGAGAAAGTCCTCGAGTATAATCCTGATTCTGGTTGGGCTTACAATTTCCTCAGTGATATTTACACTACTTATTTGCCGGATACAGAAAAATACCTAATCCATGCTGCAAAAGGCATTGACCTGGTGGTAAGAGGACAAGATTCTACAACCGCTGCAGTTTCCTATTTGCATTTAAGCAATGCACTAGCACAAAATGGATTTATAGCAGAAGCTGAAAAATACGTCAATATTTCTTTGGGATACATGCCAAATAATGTGTATGCCGAAACGGTCCAAACCTATGTGGAACTGGCTAAAAACATGGATTTACAAAAGGCTAAAAACGCTCTGCATAATACCTATCAAAAGGACACCACTAATTTGCTGGTCTTGCAAGAGATCGCCAAAATCTATTACTTTATGCAAGATTACGAATTGGGCTGGAAGTATTATGAACAACTCTTTAACAAAACCAAAAATCTCGGCTGGGATATTTATGCTTCTGAAAAAATAAATGCAGCATATGCTTTGGAACAGTTAAAACAGCCTGATCTTGCAAAAAAATACTTACAGGATTACCTGAATTTTGCTCAAGCTGATCCATCAATTTATCAACCACTCCTACTCTCTACCTACTATGCTTATGTCGATGACATTGATCAAGCCATCGTGGAATTGGAAGCTTTTTCCGAGGCAGATAAATATATGTATTGGTTGATCTTATTCTTAGATCAAGATCCCGTATTTATGAAAATGGCAGATCATCCACAGTTTGATCCTTTGATTAAAAAGATCAATGATAAGTTTTGGAAAAATCATGAGCAGCTGAAAATTCAGTTGAAGGAAGAGACAGTGATATAAAAGTGGTTAGGTGGTTAGGTGGTTAGGTGGTTAGGTGGTTAGGTGGTTAGGTGGACTTCTAAACAATCAACGATATGATCAATCAATCTCGCAGCTAAGTTTGCAGTTATATTGTCCTGATCATAATTAGGATTCATTTCAGCAATATCACAGGAGATCACTTTCTTTGAATTAAGAATAAATTGAAGCACTTTCATTACAAAATCAGGGTTCATACCTACTGGAGATGGAGCACTTACTCCAGGTGCAAAGGCAGATGAGAATCCATCTAAATCTATGGTAATGTAAATACTATCATTGTTCTCGACGAAGGATTGTAATTGATTTTGTATTCCTTTTAAATTGGAAAGGGTACAGTCTTCGTTTAAGACAACCTGCACTTGATTTTCCTTTGCTATTTCAAATAAAGACCGAGTGTTAGCTGCTTTTTGGATACCTATCACAAAATAAGAGGCCCTTTCTTGGTATTCAGATAATATCTGGTAAAATGGGGTTCCTGAATTGGCTTTATCTGTCAAAGGTCGCAAGTCAAAATGCGCGTCGAAATTAATGATGCCTACTTTTTGATCAGCGTGGATGGCTTGTCTGATCCCTTTATAATGACCATAGGCGACCTCATGGCCTCCACCGATAACGATTGGAAAGATGCTTTTTTTGATAAGATATTCAATAGCATTCGCCAATTGTTGCTGACTTTCTTCCAATGCTACATCAGGACAAATGATGGTGCCAAAGTCTCCTATCTTTTTTTCAGTAGAATGGTAGCTAAGTTTCCCCAACCTTTCTATCACTGCTTTAGGGCCATATTGAGCTCCTACTCTACCCAAATTTCTCCGAACACCCTCATCACAGGCGAATCCAAGTATTCCAAAATCAGCATTCACATTTTGATCCATACTCTTTTCCAAATCAAATAATTCGATTACTTCGTGCCAATATTCTTTGTCTTTAGTACTTCTTCCCGTCCAATGAGCCACTTTGGGACTTTCATAATACTTCGGATCTAGTTCTAACATAATTAATCAATTTTTGGCCTTTGATAAAAACTTGTTCAATCTGGTTTTCCCCAAAAG
>JBCBCD010001250.1:0-2071 GCA_038530915.1 Bacteroidota bacterium | reverse complement strand
ACGATGGAGACCAAGATATAGCAGGTGTTTCTATTAATGATAGGAAAATAGCGTGGTATATAAATGATGGCTTTGGACATTTTTCTGGAGAACAGGTAATAGACATTTTACCAAGTTTGGCCTTAGAAATAGATGTTGCTGACTTAGATAATGATGGCAATGTAGATGTATTAAGTTCTTTTGGGGGTAAAATCATTTGGTATCGAAATGATGGGAGGGGTAACTTTACTAAGCAGCCTTTAATTGAAGGTTTTGATAGAAATATTGACCATATTGAATTGCAAGATATTGACGGAGATGGCCATCTTGATATCTTAGCCGCAGCTTGGTTATCTGATGAGTTGAGGTGGTTTGAAAATGATGAAATGGGAGGTTTTTCTCAAAGAATCACGCTTGATACAAACGTAAGAAGAATTAATTCTTTAGTAGCTACGGACTTTGACGGAGACCAAGATTTGGATATTCTAGCTTTAGTATTAACACCTCAAACTACCTTAAGTGATAGTGTCTTTTTCTATGAGAATGATGGCTCAGGTGTATTCTCCAAGTCAACCGTAGTGGTAGCTAGAATGGATAAAATTTTTGTGGCAGATTTAGATGGAGATACTCAAATGGATATCATATCTATTGGAATTTTTGGGAATGATATCTTCTGGCATCAAAACATGGGTGGGACAATGTTTGCAGATCCAGTGAGACTCAATCCAGACTTAGATGGATTACCTGAAGCTATTTTAACGGATGTGAACAAGGACGGATTCATAGATATAATTGCATATTCTAGAGACTTATTCAATGGAATCGTTTGGTATGAAAATGATGGCTCTGGAGTTTTTTCTGCTGCCAATATTATCTCAACCAAAGTGGACGAAGTGCAATCTTTTTTCTTGGAAGATATAGATGGGGATAATGAACTAGACTTGTTGTCAGGTTCTAATAAGGATAATAAAATTGCTTGGTATCGTAGTCTCATTTCTTCAAACATTACATCTAGCAAAAACAGCCAATCTAAAGAAAAAATAAATTTATTTCCTAACCCTACAAATGACTTATTTTACATTCATGCAAAAGGAGTTGATGAACAGCCGCTTAGGATTGTATTAAGGGATAATTACGGTCGCTTGGTAGCTTCAAGAGTTCTTGAAGATGAACTAACCCTGCTTTCTTTTCAAAATTTGAACCTAGCTAAAGGTTTATATTATTATGAAATTTATGCTCCATCTGGAATTTTACAGATAGGAAAACTAATTAGACTGTAGATATTAATAAAGGGTATCATGAAAATCAAACCTTTACAATAAGTTGGAAGTAATGGACAGTCATGTATATTTGTTTAAGTATCTGCTCAACTATTTCCATGATTAAGTTTTTTAGAAACATTCGCCGCAACCTATTATTAGAAAACCGGACAAGTAAATACCTACTATACGCGCTAGGCGAAATCATTTTGGTCGTCATTGGTATTTTGATTGCATTGGCCATCAACAATCAGCAAGAACAGCGCATTCTTCAGCAAAAAGAACAGACCTATCTTAACGGACTGCTTGATGAATTTCAAACCAGTAAACTAAAATTAACAGAGTTGATTAAGGTGAATCAACAGAATTATCTTGGTGCTAAAAAGATCCTGGAGTATGTTTCAAAGCCGGAGACTTTAGAAAACGAACAAGTATTATCTAAGCTTTTTTTTCGTTCCTTCTCAAATGATATTGCTTTTAACCCCAATAATTCTCTTTTGATGGAGATGATCAATTCGGGTAGTCTAAAAGATATTTCCAATAATGAGCTCAGAAGACGGCTGACCACCTGGCTAGCTACATTGGATGATATATCCAGTCAAGAGAAAGGTTTAGATATAGAGCGAACACAAGTACTAAACCTATTCCGCACCAATGAAAATAGCATCCGTACTATTCTGGATCACAGCAACCCAAATTCTGAATTGAATCTGCCACCCCGGCAGAATCCGATGAGTAATTTGGATATACTCCATTCGGTAGCCTTCGAAAACAACCTCCTAATGTTTTACCTGACCAGCTATGGTACAGAAAAATCGCATTACATTAGATCG
>JBCBCD010001249.1:0-2126 GCA_038530915.1 Bacteroidota bacterium | reverse complement strand
TTTGTGAATACAATTGCTAAAATTCCTATGATTGACATCATTAATATTCAGAAAGTAATGATCATCTGTAATCCCTCTATCTCTTTCTTTAACAAAATAATTCTCATATCCCATCTGACCGGCAAGCTTCCAAACTTTCTCTACTACTCGAGGAGCATATTCCATAGATACTCCTTCGTATGGAAAACGAGCATTTTCAGAACCCACCATATCTAGCAGGATGCCAAATTTAGGCTTAAAATAAGGTTCTACGTGAAAATTTCTAGACCAATACTGAGAGCCCAACCCCCAAGTATATCTGGTATCTTTGTCAGGATCGTCAGAATCTTCTCCATAATCTTCTACATCAAAAAGGATGATATCAACACCTAAGTCTAATGGATTTGATCCTAACTGTCGAGCGATCTCCATTAAAATTCCTGTGCCACTCGCTCCATCATCAGCCCCCATTACGGGTTCGTCTCTTCTCTCTTTATTGAGTGGAGAATCAGCAAATGGGCGAGAATCCCAGTGGGCTGCTAATACTACTCTATTCTTATTCTCTTTATTAAATTGTGCAATAACATTCGTTGCGTTTAAAACATCTCCTGTGTAGGCAGTCACTTGAAAGCTTTGCTCTATTACATCTGCTCCAAAGCTCTTCAACTTGCTTACCATCCAATCTTTACAAGCGACATGGGCTTCTGTATTGGGAACTCGAGGTCCAAAGTCCAATTGTTTAGCTACATAAGCATAAGCTGAATCACGATCAAAGGAAGGTACTGGTCTTTGTTGTACAGGAGCCGTTGTTGTTGGAGCCTCCGCTGTTTGATCATTTTGGCAAGACACCAAAATCAAAATTGAAAAAGCAAATAGGATTCTTGAAAATAATCTCATGTTGTTATTTTTTTGACTTTCAAAGCGGCTATTAATTAAAATTAAATCATGTTTTATTGGAAAGTTTAAAAGTGTAAAAGTTTAAACCCTCAAACTTACTCTTATTCATTTGGATTGAAGTGTACCCAACCTTGCGCAGGAATAGGATGAATGTTCCCGCCTTTCGTGTGCAACTTCACTCCTTCTGAGGCATCTACAATCTCACCTGCAATATAGATGTCTGGTAAATACTTAACCTTTTCAACATCTACAGGGTCAATGGTGAATAATAATTCATAATCTTCTCCCCCACTGAGTGCACATGTAATTGGATCTAAATTAAATTTGATTGCCAACATCTGCGTATCAGGATTGATGGGCACACCACTTTCTTCTATAAAAGCTCCTACACCCGATTGCTGACATATGTGATACAGTTCTGAAGCCAGTCCATCAGAAATATCTATCATAGAAGTAGGTACTAAATTGTTCTTAGCAAAAGCCTCAATCATATCTTTGCGTGCTTCTGGCTTCAACTGACGGCCAATTACGTAATCTTCATCTTCCAGATCTGGCTTGATATTCGGATCATTAAGATACAATTGCTTTTCGCGCTCCAGGATTTGTAAGCCCAAATAAGCAGCTCCTAAATCACCTGTAATACAAATGAGATCACCCACTTTTGCATTATTTCTATAAGTTAATTTTTCGCTTTCACCTATACCTATCGCAGTTACACTAATGAATAATCCTTTTGGGGAGGAGGTTGTATCGCCTCCAATTAAATCCACACCGTATTGCTGACAAGCCAAATGAATGCCCTCGTACAATTCTTCCATTGCTTCCACTGTAAACCTGCTTGACAAGGCCAATGAAACTGTTACTTGTTTGGGTGTAGCATTCATAGCATAAATATCAGATAGGTTAACAATTACTGATTTATAACCTAAATGCTTTAATGGCGTATACATCAAGTCGAAATGTATCCCCTCTACAAGAACATCTGTGGATACAACTGTCTGAAAACCTTTATTATCGATAACTGCTGCATCATCACCAATGCCTTTTATAGTAGATCTATTTTTTATTATCGTTCCTTTGGTAAGATGATCGATCAGACCAAACTCACCCAACTCATTTACATCCGTCAATTTCGATTTATCTTCAGTTGCCATATTTTAATGTTTATTTCCAAAACAGCTGGAATTCAAAATAGATTAAGCAGCATTGAAGCTATTAAAATAAAGCCGAACGTTGCTACAACGTTCGGC
>JBCBCD010001248.1:0-2130 GCA_038530915.1 Bacteroidota bacterium | reverse complement strand
AAAAGGCTTTGTTACAATATTGGCCAAAAGATAAAATCGATCAATGGAATAAAGATTGGACATTGTCTCAAAAGATCAGGCAGATTTATTTGATACAATTCAAACCCATTTACCTTATTTTTGATCAGTTTGAAGAACTATTCACTTTAGGTAAGGAAGACGAAGCCTCGACTTTTTTTGAGACTCTGAGGGCATTGTTAAGTAGTCAGGAACAAACCAAAGTTTTACTGAGTATGCGCGAAGACTATTTGGCCTTCTTATCCGATTACGAGCACATCATCCCTACTCTTTTTGATAATCGCATGCGGTTGGAAAAAATGAGTAAGAAAAACCTAACTGAGGTAGTTATTTCTACAGCTGAGTACTATAATATTCAGTTGGAACCCGAAGAAAGTGCTGCAGAAGCTATTATTGAAAAACTAAAAGATGAACGAGGAGAAGTAGAATTGGCCAACCTTCAAATCTTCTTAGATCAATTGTATCGAGCAGATGCTGCTCTACGACAAAAGGAAAGAAATACAGAACGCAACATTCGTTTTACCCTTAAAGCCATACAAGAAACGAAGGAGTTAGAAGATGTCATCGGCAACTTTTTGGATACCCAAATAAATAAGTTGGAAATTGATTTAAGAAAAAAAGGAAATCAAGTCCCCAATACCCCTATGACCGTTTTATTTACCCTAGTGACCAACGATGGTACCAAAAGAAGCAAACAATTAGAAGAAGTCAAGACCATACTGGAAGAAAAAGGAATAACAGCAGATATTGTAGATCATTGTGTAAAGCAATTTAAAGAATGGAGGATTATTAGATAAATCATGTTGTTATGCTGTCATGCTGTTATATTATCATAGCAGTATAATAGCATGACAACATAATAGCATGACAACATGAAACTAGAGCTCTATCACGACATTTTAGCCAAGAAGATCTTTGAACGCGCTTCGCGTGCGGACAAGTTGGCTCGTCAATTGGAGCGACTGATAGAGGATAAGTATTCTTTTGATGCAGAGGAATCGACGGATAATTTGCTGACCAAGGATGAACTGGGTTTGATTCATACTTATCTGAATGTGGATGCTCTTGAGTCCAAATATCAGTCTTATGTAAAGCGAAGTGAAGAAGCATTAGAGGCAGAACAAAGGGCAGAATTGGAGCGTTTGGCCGAACGAAATAAGCTGTTAGAAAGTCAGCAAAAACAACAGCGAAGGGTTTTGTGGATTGTAGCTATAGCTGCTTTGCTTTTGGGAGCTTTATTGATCTATGCCCTGAACCAAACCCAAATTGCTAAAGAAAATGAAAATACAGCTTTGGGCTTAGCAGATTCATTAGATACTCAAAATGAATTGCTTGCCGAAGAAACGAAACAGAAAGAGTTGTTCCTTTCCAATGCGCAAGCACTTAATGAAGAGTTAGGAAATACAGTAGATCAGTTGGAGTTTCAAAAAGCAGAAGCAGAGCGAAACGAAGCTAATGCTCAATATCAATTGCGCAGAAATATAAGACTACAGGCAGTAAGAGATTCTATTGCACAAGCCAACGAGCTGATTCAAAAAGCTTCGGTTGCCGAAAGTTTGATTTCCTTGGCGAAATTAAAATATGGAGAGAAAAAATACGATCAGGCTTATGCCATTTCAAGCATGTCGCTTGACTTCAACCCAACGGTAAACAACAGATACGAAGCCAATTTCTATCTCTTCCGAAGCTTGGCTGAACTTTCAAATAGCCTGGAAGCAGATCCCCTACAATCCTTTGATATCATGGATCGTTCAGTGAACGACCTCTGGCTAACAATAGATAATAAACTATATATCGAAAGCTTTGAAAAACTCAATGAATATTTAGAAAGTAGTGATAAAATCATCAAAATTAAACCTAAGTATGAGCTTCCTTCTAAAGTTTTACAATTGATTACTACTCCCAAAACCAATGCTGTTTTTATCGTTCTCGAAAACGGCATCTACTCCTCTGTCGGTAGTCAACCAGACTTATTGATTGAAGAATCAGGTATTCGTTCAGCAGCATTTTATCCCGAAAAAGACATTTTGGTACTAGGAAAAGAGAATACGGCTTCTGTGTATGATTTGAATCAGAAGAAACTACTCTTTGAAATCCAACACGAAAAAAGAA
>JBCBCD010001247.1:0-2136 GCA_038530915.1 Bacteroidota bacterium | reverse complement strand
TAAAACCCAGTCAAAGAGCTTATTCTGAAGCGGACCTTCCTACCGGAGAAGAGAAAAGAGCACTTTATGAATTAGGAAGAGAATTGTTAGAGCAAGAAGGTTATGTTGAAATTGGCATGGATCACTTTGCCTTACCACAAGATGAATTGTATCAGGCCTTGGAAAACAAGGATATGCATAGAAACTTCATGGGGTATACACCATTCAATACCACTTTAAACCTTGCTCTTGGTGCTTCCTCTATTAGTGACAGTTGGGATGCTTATGTTCAAAATGAAAAAACCATAGAAGCCTATACACAAAAAGTGCAGGCCGGAGAGCTTCCCATTTTTAAAGGGCATTTATTAACGGAAGAAGATCTTGTAATTAGAAAGCATATTCTTAACTTAATGTGCCAATTTACTACTGACTGGTCAGGGAATGGTTTACAATGTGAAGCATTGTATGCAGGACTAGAACGAATGGAAGAATTTGAAAAAGATGGCCTTTTAGTGAAAGAACCCTTTAAACTATTTGTTACTGATAAAGGCAAGCCATTCATTAGAAATATCTGTATGGCATTAGATGCGAGATACTGGAGATTGAAGCCGAGTTCAAGTTTATTTAGTCAAGCAGTATAGACATATTTACTATTTCAAGCCGTTTAATATGAAATTATGCTCCTATTTGTAACCGGACTTCCTGGTACTGGGAAAACAACATTTGCCAGAGCACTAGCTGAATCCTTGAAGGCTATTCATTTAAATACGGATATCATTAGAGATCTACTGGATATGAGAGGCATGTATGATGATGCATCCAAGATGAAGGTATATGATGAATTGCTTAAAAAGACAGATGAATGCCTTCAAAATGGCCATAGTGTAATTGTAGATGGTACATTTTATAAAATGGAAGTTCGACAACCCTTTATAGATGTGGGTATAAAACATGGTCATCGCATTGAATGGATAGAAATAAAAGCGAGTGAACAAATTATAGCAAAAAGAGTTTCTCAGAAAAGAACGTATAGTGAAGCAGACTATGAGGTCTATCTTTATATCAAATCAATTTATGAACCTTTGCAAAAAGAACATCTAACGCTTTGGTCTGATCAGCATGGTATTGAGGAGATGATACTTCTGACCATTAAGCATTACGACTTCACTATATGAATGCTCAACAAATCCAATCCCTTAGTATGCCTATTGATGGTCATGATTTCAAGATTATTGAAACGCATGCTTCCTGGATATTAATAGGCTCTGTTTATGCCTATAAAATAAAGAAACCTGTTTCTTTTTCTTTCCTTGATTTTTCAAATATTAAAAGAAGGTGGTTCTATTGTCATCAGGAGTTGACATTGAATAAGAGATTGGCCCCTGAAATGTATTTGGATGTCCTTCCCGTAAAAAAAAATGAAAGTGGTTTTTTCATTGGTGAAGCAAAAGGCGAGGTGGTCGACTTCACTTTGAAAATGAAAAGAATGGATTTCACCCAACAAATGAACTTCAAGTTGGTAAAAGATGAAGTCACCTTACGGCACATACAACAAATAGCCGAACAGCTGGCTCATTTTCATAAAAATGTAAAAATCATTTACCGAGATGAGGATGTCAATTCTATACATGAGAAGTTTGCCGATCTGGATAGTGTGAGAGACTTTGTACGAGAATTTCTTGGAAAAGCAGCCGGAGATACCATTGATCAAGCAATTTCATTTTCTGATCATTTTACGCATATCCATACTAGTCGATTTAAAGACAGGGCTCATGAAGGCTTTATCATTAATGGTCATGGAGATTTACATTCGCAAAATATTTTTATTTTAGATCCACCAGTAATTTTTGACTGCATAGAATTCAATACCGATTTTCGACACCTGGATGTGCTAAACGACATTGCCTTTTTCTGTATGGATCTGGATCATTACCAAAAGCCTGAACTAGTCCAACATTTTTTGAAACATTACCTCCGACTAAATGAATGCATGCCAGACAAAGACGATGAGAAAATTTTCAATTATTACAAAATGTACAGAGCCAATGTACGCTTGAAAGTGAATGCACTTGGTGGCATACAGCAACAACATGATACAGGAAAAGTAGCTCCAAAGCTATTGGAGGAAATTTCTATCTATTCAAGTTTATTAGCAAG
>JBCBCD010001246.1:0-2143 GCA_038530915.1 Bacteroidota bacterium | reverse complement strand
GCCCCATTTTTTCTAAAAATGTTTTGACCACCTGGCCTCCTACTTGATTGCCAACCGTTAATCCTACTTCATTATCGGTACGGAAGTGTGCTCCTCCTTCAAAACGTGATTCGGAACATTCTTTTGCCAATTCATGGAATAGTTGTTCATCCTGTGGAAAAAGGAATGACAAAGCAGTAGCAATTGAACCTGCTACGGTCGTATGCCCTGCGGGATAGCCTGGAAAGTTTGGAGTGTTTATCAGTATGGGTTTAAAATCCGGATCATATTGAAATGGACGGATGCCCCAATAATGGTATTTGCCATCCCAGGCTGCAATAATACCATCAAATCGAGCAGTATGGAATACAGCACCTGCAAAAGCAGCTTCAAATGGTCCTAGGTCATACTCTAATATTTTTCGTTCCAGAAGATTGTCCCACACGGGAGCGCTTTTCCACTTCCAGGCAATCTCACTGTACTGATGCGTAGCATTGAACCTACGCAGTTCTTCCATGTCTTCTGTCCAATCGGTAGGTGGTGGGCTTGGTCTAAATTGGTCAGCACTCAACAAAGTAAGGGGTCTCCATTGGCGTTTCATGGGATCCCATTTTCCCGGATTGCCTGACCAGAGGCTATCTGCATTAGGTACTTGGCCTTCCCAGATGCGATCCGTACGATCTGTTTTAGCGTACTCGATATACTGATTCGCAATTTTTTCACCAATGGCAATCCCTCTTTCTATATCGGAAGGTAACTGAAGCCCGGTCCTAAGGCGTGCTTCTTGAAATTCAGTAAGGAGACTATCTAGATAGGGTTTTTTGTTGGGAAAATAATATCCTATTACTTTCTTGGCAGCACCAGCTGCGGCACTCCATTCGCAAATAAAGGAGGAATAAGCTTTTTCGCGCCCCAATTTTTGTACGGTAGCGTTTTGTTGGAATGGATATGGTACTTTATGCTGTTTTTTATGTTTCCACACTTCAGTAAGTGCATCATATATGGAGAGGTGTAAAATGACCACTCGACCTCCATTCTTATGGCCTTTATGAGCTCTGCTTACCTCCATCATAATCTGATGCCATCGGTAGGATGGATAAGAAGCGTTCCAATAATTGATGGCTCTGATGTCTTCATCATGGATTCCTTCTTGCAGCCCAATTATTTTTGCAATTTCTTGCTCGAGTTCATTTGCATTTACTGTTGAAAAGGTTTCTTCTAATTGAAATTTAAATGGTCTAAAATCATTTATCTGTACTTGGGCAGTGACTGATGTAACAGATAATAAAAGCACAATAAGGTTAAAAGACTTTAATAATTTAGCATTTATCGAATTTGGTGAATAGGTCATAGCATTTTAATTGAAAATGTAAGAGATAGATACGCTTATGTAATTGAAAAACTAGGTAGTTAGAGTTAAAGCTTTACTTTCACTTCGCTGTAGGCAGAAGTGTGAATTATTAAACACCTAACCATCTACACCTCTAAACTTTGACAATAAAACTTATTTCTTGTTCTTAGCCAACCTCCTTTTTTGCTTGTAAAAAGCCTTATCCGCTACGTAAATGGTCTTTTTTACTTCACAAAAAATTGTTGAGTTTTTGGCATAGGTTAATAAAGTATTCTTGATGATTTCAATTTCATTTCTCTCTTTGACATTTGCTTTAATTTCCTTCAATTCTTCGAGGCTGTATGTAAAAACAGCATATAGGTCTTCTTTGGCAGGACGCTTAAAGAACACTTCGGCTGATTTATCCCAAACAACATAGTCGTCACCCAACAGATTAATCAACTGGACCATAGGAATTGGATCTACAGCAGAAAACATGCTTCCACCAAAAATAGAGTTCACATAGTTTCTATTCTTATAATTGATTGGAAGCTTGATGGTAATTGTTAATAAATCAGGAGAAACCGTAGTAATTCTAGCTGTACTCCTGCGATACATAGGAGAAAGGTTGAAGCCATATTTAAAGAGTTGATGTTCTTTAAAGAACTTTTTACCAACAGCAGCTAGTTTTTGATACATCGACATAGTATGGATTTTCAATTCAGTCGGTAATGTAGTTTAATCTGACTTGAGTTACAAGTAGTATTATAGGAGTGGAGTGATCACCTCACGCCGTGAGGTGATCACTCCACTCCTATATTATTATATCAAATA
>JBCBCD010001245.1:0-2144 GCA_038530915.1 Bacteroidota bacterium | reverse complement strand
GGTTCTTTACCATATAATAAAAGAACCTGTTCGGGTTAGCTTTATCAAGAAAATGCAACACGCAAGTTGGTCACTTGTCACTTTTATCAATGAAAACAATTGGTCACTTCAGGGTATAGAGATCAATCTAAATAAGCAATATCATAATGTTTCTTTAAAAGCTCGAGCTGATCTTGTTTTAAAAAGAGCCGAAGAATTGGTTGTACTCGACCTAAAATGGAAAGGGCTCAACAGACGTAAGGAAGAGATTCGAAATTTAGAAGATTTACAACTTACCTTTTATGTAGACCTATTAAGTGAAGAAAATAAACAAATGCATTCTGCTTACTTCATAATTAGTAGAGCTCAGATAATTGCGCGTAATAACCTGGCCTTTAAAGAGGCTACTGCAGTAAGTCCAAAGTTGGATCATGAGGCCGTCCATCAATTAATCATCAACAAGATTGAAAAAACGCTGGAATGGAGGATGCAACAACTGCAAAAAGGACAAATTGAGGTAAGGTGTAATTCAACACAAAAAGCATTAGAAGAACACTACGGAGATCAATTGTTAGACCTTTTGGAAATGAAATCTTCTAATGCTTTTTTTGACGATTATGCTGCATTAATTGGTAGGCTAGACTAAACCAACTTAGTCCTCAGACTCTGGCGCTAGTTTTACAACCAATCCTTCTAAATCATCTGTTATTCTCAATTGACAGCCCAATCTTGAATTGTCTTCCACGAAGAAAGCTTGATCCAGCATATTTTCTTCGTCTTCAGACATCTCTGGAAGGTCATGCTCACTTAGAATGTACATATGGCAAGTAGAGCAAAGCGCCATTCCACCACAAGTACCTTTTACAGGTAATTCGTAAGCTTTACACAACTCCATCATATTCATGTTCATATCTGTTGGACCATCCAACTTGTGCTGAACATCATGTCTATCAATAACCGTTATTTTTACCATTTCAGTGTTGATTTTTGAAACAGGCCGAAAATAGCAATTATTATTGACTGATCTGACTTATGGTAGGAAGAACAGTAAAAAATCACATCATTCTTCTAAATCGATCAACTTGACTTCATCACCTAATTTAATGGTGCCACCTTTAATGACTCTAGTAGTAATGCCGCCATGCCCTCGCATCGCATTATATCCGCCATGGCCCAGGTTTTGTTCCATTCTGGAGCATGGGTAGCACAAGCCGGTAAATTCGAGTACTACATCACCAATTTGAAAATGCAAGTCTTTAAATGCCAATAAGTTGACCCCAGAAACAACGATATTTCTTCGGGTAAGTGCAGGATCTACATTTTCTTTGCCTAGTAATTTGGCTACTGCCTCTAGGTGTTCAGATTGAATCAGAGTAACTTGTCTTTTGCCGCTGGCACGTCCGTAATGGTCTCCAATTAATCCTTCTTCAATACTAACTTCAACTGAATCTTTTTTTTCTACTGGTCCTCTGGCTACAGGTCTTATACTTATAAAATCTACTGTCCCAACTTGAGGGATGGTACGTACCAACTCTTTAATGATCATGTTTCAGATATTTGATTGACAAATTGCAACAAATCTTTCATTTGATCTCTACCAAGCTTCCGCCCCAAATAAGCAGTTACATATACTGCAACAATCAAAAGAATGACAATAGGTAAAAGCCATAAGATACCAGCCGAAAGTCCAAGATTCATTCTTGAAAAACCAATAATAGAAATAATCATTAAGAAAAACCCCAGAAAGAAATAAAAAAAGACAAACATCAACCATACAGATGGTTTGGGTCCTATCAATCCATACAGTGTAGAGAAGGAATCTTCTTTTTCCACCACATCCATAGATAGCTGTGGCGACCAAAAATGATCTTCATTAGGTGGAATCTTCACGACTATATGTCTATCAGAAACATAGCCATTGAAGCTTATATTTTCAGATTTTAATGCTTTCTTAAACCTACTTAATAACTCTTGCTGAGAAATGCTTGCATCTATCTCAAACCGAGGACGAATTTCTAAAGTTGACATAATCGTTGTTTTCTGTTTGTTTGGCTTTTTCGACTAAATCAACATATTATTTTATCACTACAAAATTAAACAGAAAAAACAACTAAGTAAAACTAAAAGAATAATCTTTCGATTTTGATGGAATCTTTTGCCTCAAT
>JBCBCD010001244.1:0-2150 GCA_038530915.1 Bacteroidota bacterium | reverse complement strand
CCTCCGAAGGAGTAGCGATTAGACTTTAGACAAAATTCGAATAACTCATGTTTATAAATCTTTTATTGAGTTTCGATCTGTAAGTACATCTTTGAGTTCTTTTAAGAATTCATATTGATGTGGAAGTACTTTTTTAAAGGCTTCTTTCACTACAAAGTAAGTTCCTTTCTCAGTAGGAAAAAGTTTGTTTCTAATAGACATTGCATCATCGTACAACATCGACTTGAGAGAAGGAATATCGTGCCACTCCCCTTCCACTGCTATTGCTTCTTCTTCCTTATTATTGTGCTTGACCGGATCCAACTCGATCATCATATCTTCCTCAACCAATCCGGTTTTATTGGTAGCATCCAGTTCTCCTGTTGGTATTCCCCAGTTATTGTTGTCTTTATCATCATTGACCAAGAACACCTCCAATCCGCGCTCACGAAAACGATAAATGATCAGGTTTACTTTCTTTCTAATTCCCATTTGTAGTAACTTAATTTATACCTTAATAACCACCACAGCTAACTAACACTAAATCATACATTTGGTTTTAAAGCGAATAGTATATTATTACAAATATAGTCGATACTTTCAGAAAGTACAATAAGTTTCATCATTCATCTTTCATTGTTCATCGTTCATACTGCTCTAACAAGTACAATGAAAGATGAACGATAAATGATGAACGATAAATGATGAATAATGAACGATGATTAATGAATAATCAGTTCCAGCAAGGTAAACGCTACGATCAGGTGACGCTCCTCACTAGAAAGATCGTTTACGATAAACTCGAATGCTCTATTGGTAAGGTCTTTTTTATCTTGTTCTTTAGCTTTAGTGGATAAGCTGGCCACTTCACGATCTCTCACAATAATAGCATCATAATTCTTTGGAGTTCTATCCAATCGAGCAATCAATTCTTGATTTTTACCACCATATAGGTTGTCTCCTTTAAATGAGCCAACGTATTGGTTGTCAATAACAAATCGAATCTCTTCTTTTCTTAGCCAATAATAATATTGGTACTTATCCATTTGCACGTATAACAATTCATTGCGGCTATTGGCATTGGAGTTGTATATTCTATGGTAGTAGATTGCTACCTCTTCATCAAAGATGGTTTCAACTTTTCCTTTTCTATTCTGAGTGAACCTCTTCTTTGAAGAAATTGGTTCAATTTGTCTGGCAATTAATTCGAGCTCCTTATCTGAAATAGGGATGAGATGATTGGTAAGTGGTTCAAGCTCTTCTCTCATTTCTTTAAGATCAGCTTGAATTCTTTTATTGTTGATTTGAAAATTTGGCATTACTCTGGATAGGAGATAAACTCCCGCTCCGGCTACCAGTAAAGTTGACAATGCAAAGAAGCCCATTTTGCTTATTATAGTTTAATGATTTGGATTCGTTTGAATAAGGAGCTGCTAACAATAAAAGTTTTTATTTTCCCATCCACTTATTCGGTCAAATCGTTTATTCCTGTTTTATAATTAAATATCATTTCTTTTTCCGATGTACTCTTGAGTTGATCAAGAATAACTTGTAATGCAATGTTATCGGCTTTTGTTAGGAAAACAAAATTTCGATCCATAATCTTTTCCAGTTCTGTGACAACTGCATTTTTTGACTCCCAATAGCTGGTCTCAGGATCTGCCCATTCAGCTATCATTCTATCTTTGATTGCTAGTAAAGCCTTACTTCCACTCGTATCAATTTCAATAATGGTACTTAGTTTGTTCAATATAGCTTCATGTATTCCTCTTCCAAGCAAATTATGAGTGCTGTCTTTGCCTACTTCTATTAACCAAGCAGGAAATTGATACTCAATGCTGTCAATGGGAAAAGACATATAATAAACATCTAACCAATTGTTTACAGTTTTTTGGGCTGTTGTATTTTCTACCAACTTACCTAAATCTTTGTAATTAAGATACAATTCGATAGACCGATCTCCATTTTGCTGAAGGACTAATTCTGGTAAAAATTGATTAAGCCATACAAAATAATTCCACTCTAATAAAGGATCTCTCCTCAGGTAAGCATTGATCTTATTGGCCAATCGACTTCTTAAGCTAAGCATTTGATAGTAATAATTGGCAAATGCTCCAGGAGAAGTAAGCGTATCTTTTTTGCTATTCACCTCCTTCATCAACAAATACTCA
>JBCBCD010001243.1:0-2153 GCA_038530915.1 Bacteroidota bacterium | reverse complement strand
CAAACATGGCTTTTTGCTGACAAGCTGTAAAAGTTTGCATTTTAGATATCAATCTTCTGTAGACTTAGATTGTTATTTTTGCCATCCTTATTTCAATCTGGGAACCATTTATGAGTCTAAAGGAGAACTCGAAAAAGCTTATGGTTATTATTTGAATGCAGCGGAAGATTTCTTCCTTTCTGGCAAGACCGGTGGCCCCTTTTGCTATGGAAACGCTAGTCGTATTGCATTAAGAATGGGCTTAATTGAAGAAGCTTTAAAGCTCTCCCAAAAAACCCTAAGTCTGAAGCAACAAATAAACTCAGATGATAAGGCATGGCTTATCCCGACTTATATCTTACAAGGAGAAATCTTCACCCAAAAAGGGGAAGTTGCACTAGCCAATCAATCCTTTAAACAAGCTTCTTCCCTTTTATTAGATTTCCCCAACTATGAATTTGAAGGAGATTTGTACTTAGCAAAAGCAAGACTCGAAAGCAATCAAAAGCATAAAGAGCAAATCGTCAATTATTTCCTGAGAGCTTTTGATTCCTGGGCTAAACATTATGGTTTAGGACATGAAAAAATAAGAGAAGCACATCTAGAACTAGGGCAGTATTTATTTGACCTAGGTGATCTTGAATTAGCTCAAGAATATTTCAATAAAGGACTCCAATTACATTTGAAAGAAGACATGGAATTAGAAAGCATTTATTCCACCCCTAATATAGATATGCTGGGTACAGACCCTAGAGTATTAAACCTCCTTGAAAAGAAGGGAGATTGCTTTTTGAGCATGTATAATTTAAGTAAAAATGAAACAAACCTCGCTGCTGCGCTATCTACTTTTGAACTAGGAATACAATACATTGAGCAAACAAAATTTTCTTTTCCAGAAGGATCAAAATTAGACCTCTTAAATAGAAATAAGAGAATCTTTGAAAAAGCCATTCAAACTGCCCTAAACTTTTATCACCTAAGCGGAGAAGACAAACATTTAGAACTTGCTTTTAAATTCTTAGAAAAGAGTAAATCAGGCATCTTAAGAGATGCGCTAAATAAGAAAGACATTCAATTATCTGTTAACCTTCCAAAGGAGCTTAGGATAAAAGAAAAAACCATAAATGAAGACTTGGGTTTTTATGAGAAACTCGTCTTTGAGGAACAAAAGTCCAGTAACAATCCTAATTCTGAAAAAATCTCCTATTGGCAAGAAAAAACATTCAAGCTCCAAAGAGATAAAGATGAAATTGAAGCAGAAATAAAAAGCAAGTATACCGACTATTATGAGCAATATTATAAGGATGAGGTAGTCGCTATCAAATCCTTCCAAAAAAACCTACCCATAAATACAGTAGCACTAAATTACTTTACTGGAGAAAAGTCAATTTACTTATTCATAGTAACTAAAGATCAGGTAGAACTCAAAACCATCCCAATTAATACAGAATTAATAAATAAAGTAGACGCATTTAAAAATGGATTTTATGACTTCAAGTTAAAAAAACAAGACATAAACACCTATTTAACAACCAGCCTTGATTTGTTAAACCTATTGATACCTAATCAGCTTTTACAGTCTCCTGAACTAGAGAAAATGTTAATTCTCCCGGACGGTTTTTTAGGGTATTTACCTTTTCACGCATTTACAGTTGAACAGGATAATACTAAAAATCAAAGTTTCAAAACCCTAAATTATCTCTTCCAAACTCTAACCTGTAGTTATGAATATTCAGCGACCTTATTTCAAAAAAATAGATCAAAGAGAAATAGATCAAAGGAAATTTATTCAGGTTTTGCACCTATTTATGCAGGAGATAGTAAAGCTAAAGATAGGAGTGGCGACAGCGCAATCATTAATAATATTTATTTGGATAACGTTAGGGGAAAACTTAAGGCACTTCATTACAACAAGGATGAAGTTGATTATGCAGCAAGCATTTTTAATGGCATTTCTTTTACCAATGAAGCTGCTACTGAGGAAAATTTTAAATACCAAGGTATACAATCAAAAATTATACATATTGCTTCTCATGCGCTAATTAATGATGAGGATCCAAGTTTTTCTCATTTTGTTTTTTCTAAGAATGAAGCATCTGAGGAGGATGGTTATTTATATGCTTATGAATTATCAAATTTAGATTTTGATGCCGATCTAGCCGTGCTTTCTGCTT
>JBCBCD010001242.1:0-2161 GCA_038530915.1 Bacteroidota bacterium | reverse complement strand
TGATTCAAAATCCATCTTTTTGTGCTCATAAAACTATTTTAGAATAAAGTCTATTCATCTTAACAAAGAATTCTTCCTTTTTTGTTGAGATGAATGCACAAATATATTGTTAGCAGAAGAAGCAATAATCTCACACAACTTCTTTTTTTCTTAGACAAAAAAAAGATGAGAGTGCTGCAAGACTTGCCACAAAAAATTAAATTATTCTTGCCAAAAGCGTTGGGAGACTTGAATTACGTATGCAATAACTAATCATTAGTAAACCCCATTGGAGTTGCGAATTTTGCCCCCTGCCATCAAATTAAAGAAACGCATGAAACCATCCAGTGGCTGTATGGCATCCCAATGTTTAGTGATTTGTCCATTTTTTATCAACCAGGTGTCTATGATGTTTAGGCCTTTCTGATCGTTGCCCCTGTGTTGGGCTTTTATCGTGGCATGAGAGTGAAAGATCACAAAATCACCATCTGCATATATATGTTTTACATCATAGGTATACTCAGGATATCTCTTTGCAAAGACTTTGATGTACTCTATCAAGGCTGGCATCCCATCTGGAATACCTCTACTGTGTTGTACATAAGCATTGTTCCCAAAACGCTCGGTTACATAGTCAAAATTGTGATTATTCATAAGGTTTTGAATAAAGTCAATAACCAACTTTACATTTTCTACTTCTTGATCAGACCAGCTGTCTTTTTTTAATACATCAAATTGGATCTGTATCTTATCCATTTTAGAGGAGTTTTAAATATTAAAAATTACTAACTTGCACTTTGCAAGCGAAGCAAATTTAATCATTCTCTTGCAAAATGCAAGTGAGCAAAGAAAAAAATATGAGATCAGATTGCCCAATTAGTTATGCATTGGATTTTTTTGGTGACAAGTGGACGTTTTTAATCATTAGAGATATGATATTCGATGGCAAAAGGTTTTATTCTGATTTCCTCCATTCAAAGGAAAAAATCGCGACGAATATCTTGTCTGATCGTTTGAAAAAGCTGGAAAACAATGGCATCATTGTTTCGAAAGTCTATGAGAAATTGAAGACAAAGAAGGAATACTCTTTGACCCAAAAAGGAAAAAGTTTGGTGCCAATATTGGTGGAAATGACTTTGTGGTCGGCACAGTATGACGACAGCTTAGCCGTTTCTCAAGAATTTATTGAAAAAGCTAAGAACAATAAAGAAGCAGTGATTGCAGTGATTACTGCAAGGATAGCATGAATTCATTTAACTAAAACTCAATTTTTTCAAATGAAGACTCTAACACACTTTTCGGCAAAGAAGAAAATTGATTGATGTTAAACTCCGGTCCAAGTCGAAACTTAAAAGCCTCATTATTTTCTTTTTTTTGTATCAACTTCTTAATTGCTTCTATTTGATTATCCAAAGGCATCATACCCAATTGTACCCTATTTTCATTGACCACCTCCTTGAAAGAATCTTTCATTTTTATCAAGTAATATTTGTCTTTGATTCTGACTATGGGATTTATAAATAGTCTGAAGGGATGTCCCATTAAGCCAGTATATTTAGCAAATTGATCTGGGTGAATATCATTGTCTCTTAATGCTGATTCCATAATAGAATCTATTTTGAGGTATTTCCGTTGAGAAAAATGGGTGAGTAAAGTACTTGTTGGTATGCTATGAAATCCTTTCATATCATCACTACAATTGAGTCCTATTTTATCTACTGAAGGGAAACCATATTTTTTTATCAATTTGAAGAATTGTATGTAATGAACGCTATCTGTTTTTGCAATTTCCTCAAAAGAAGAGCCATTGTACCTTACTTCTTGATCCAGATTGTAAAGTTGATTGATTTCACTTTGATAGTCAAAATTGATATTCTTTTTACTTTGCTCTAAAACCTCATTCAATTTGTTCCATTGCTTTGGATGTTTTTGTAATGCATCAATATTGTTAAAAAAATCAATGCATAAGCTTTTCTCAGCAAGTGCTCTGGCATTTTTAAAAGCAAAACCAACATCCTTTTCTTCTAAACCTAACAGGAGCGCATTGTAATGGTCATTTGGAGATGCCTTATCGTGTTTCCTGAGAGCAGATTTATAATACTGCAACGCCAGTTGACGATCTTCACTTACTACTAAAGCTGTTTTCGCCTGCTCAATTAATTGATATTGCTTGATTCGTTTT
>JBCBCD010001241.1:0-2162 GCA_038530915.1 Bacteroidota bacterium | reverse complement strand
GGAGGAAAAGGAGGTTCTCGTGTTTGATGAACAATTTTCTATTGGAGAAGGTGTTATTGATTCAGTATCGAAACCAGGTTTTGAATGGAGGGTTTGTATCAATGGCGTCTATTGGAAGGCGAGAGCAGCGGTATCTAGCTATACCTTTAATCTCAATGATCGAGTTAAACCCGTGGATAGAAAAGGATTGACGCTGTTTGTTGAACCTGTATGAGTAGCCTCTTGGCACTGCGTAGTGCTCTGGGAGAGGGGAAAGTAGAATCTTATGGGTCACACTCTCTTGGCTGAAGCTACTAATCTATGGATTGTTTGTTCCCTGTAGTCTGCAATGGAAAGATCATGCCTTAAAGGCTTCTAGAACTGTGTCGTAAACCAATTGAGGATTTTACTATGGCTGTGCAAGTTGTAAATGTCGAAGTATTAGGGCTCTATGCCCCTATTCAAGCGAGATGTGGAGATTTAGCGAGAAATGTTGTCCAACAAGCAAGATTTATTCTTGCCTATTCAATAAGGCTGTCGCTTAGTAAATCTCTGCCTAATGTCATCAATATTGGCCAGTCAATTTGGTTTGAAGGAGTGAGAAAAATTGAGGAGTTTAGATTTGATAAAGCAATGATAAAACCAATCGGAATCGATTGGTCTACTTTATTTGACGTTAGTCCGCCACGCTACCGTATGGAGCTTTAAGAATGACTAAAGCTAAGAAGGGCAGGAAGCCCAAGACCGAAAAGTCAAGCGATAATTTAGTTGCTGAATTTGTTGGTGCTGTTAAATATATTTTGATGCCCTATGAGTTTAAAGGGACGGCGCTTCATAGGTTCGTGATTAAATTCGCAAGACAGTGGCACATTTCTGATAGTGAAGTCGATGATATTATCATCGAAGGTGTTAAGAGAGGAGTTGAGTACATCCAAAAGAACGGCAAACCTATCAATAAACCTGAGGCCTGGCTTAGACCTGTATACCTCAACATAATGAAAGATAGAGTAAAGGCCGCTATTAAGGATGAACAGAAGTCTAAGGATATGACTTCTGTATCTCCACCTTCTAAAAGTCCATTGCTTGAAGTAGAACTAATTGAACAGTTGGGTTATCTTGATAAGGCTCTCAAAGCTCTTTCGAGAGAAGATCAAGTTCTAATTCGCATGAAGTTCTTGCGGAACAAAACATATGACCAAATCCAATACCACTACAAGCTGGCAAGTGAAGGTGATCCTGTCCCATCTATTGTCACTCTTCGTAAGCGAGTGTCTCGAGCTCTAGAGAAGTTGAAGTTCAGTTTCTTTGAGCTATACGAAGAAGAAGTGGAAGCTTCACGTTAGAGGTTTACCTGCTTTTTAATTGGGTTATTTCAACAGATTTATAATTTGATTTAGCCCAACTTACCAATCTCTCAATCCTGATAATTATGGGTGCAAAATGATTAAAGATGGTTGAGCGAAATGGGAAAATTATGATGGAGTTCAACGAAAAAAACAACGAGAGTTCAATCAAAAAAGATGAATACTCCTACCTTGAGTAAACAATTCCTATGCAACCTGAATTCTGAACAAAAAGCTTTGATTTGGGACTATTTTCGTCTGATGACTGACCCAGATATTGAGCTGGAGAAACAAGTCTCGCGTATCTCTGATATTTGGAAGGGAGTTGAGAATGATGAACAACTTATCGAGTGGTTAGAATTCATTGACTATTTCCATACCAACGTTGATGATGATGCTCTTCCTGATGTAGGGAAACGAGCTTATCTGGGCGAGTATTTGGAGAGTCTAGTTGGTTTACCTCCTGAGGGTCCATTTTTGGTGGGACTTAAATGTCCTCATGGAGGAGGATACATATTAGTTTCGAAGAATGAGTCAAATTCAGACGAGGCGTGTAAAAGATGTGGAAATGCTTATAGTGCTCACACCTTAGTAGAACCTGTTTCTACCTTTTCTTAATAGGGAAGCAAGAATCGGTTCTTATTTAAGAAAAGAGAATCGCTTGACTAATATTAGTCAGCGATTCTTCCATTTTTGTGTAGATAAAGAACATGATATAGGCCTATATTCTATTTTTATAGTTCAAATGTACTGCCAATTATCGAATCTGTCAATACTGCAAGAATTTATTCTTCAAAGTAAGCTCTATATGCTTATGAAAGTCTAGGGAAAAGACATAAA
>JBCBCD010001240.1:0-2164 GCA_038530915.1 Bacteroidota bacterium | reverse complement strand
CGTAGGACGATTCGACAGCCTCCGAAGGAGTAGCGATTAGACTTTAGACAAAATTTGGGAAGGCTCATGTTTTAGTTTATGGGTTTATAAGATGATGAAGTTATGTGGATATTTCTATTTGTGAGGGTGATTGAAAAGGTGATGATTATTTACTAATGTGAATTTAGATCTTCTTAATGGAATCTCGAATCCTAATGGAAGGTTCCAGAAGCACTTGATCGGATTCAAGGGGAGTTTTATTGATATTAGCAAATAAAAATCTCGCTGACAGTCTGGCTATATCTGTTTCCGGTTGTACAACGCATGTCAGTGGAGTGGAGAGAAAATCTAAATAAGGGTGGTCATCAAAACATATTAAAGATACATCTTCCGGAACGTTCAACTGTTTTTCTTTTATTGCTTTTAGGCAACCAAGTGCAATTGTATTGCTGAAAGCCAAAATTGCGGTCGGTTTGCTTACTTTCTGAAGTGCAAGCCTTGTTTCCAGGTAACCATTTTGTACGGTAAAATCATTTCCTGCTACTGCGAAAGTATTTATTCCTTCTTCCTTAAGTGCTGCTTTGAATCCTGCTAATCGTTGATTGTTGGGTGTAGATTTCTTAACTCCCTGAATAGCTAAAATATGCTTATGGCCATTTTCGATTAACAATTGAGTTGCCATATAAGATCCTTTATAATTATCTGTTGAAACATAGGGAATATCCAGGTTTTCAAAATACCTATCTATACAGACTATCGGAAGTTCCTTATCTCGTAAGCGAAGAATATGTTCAAATGAATCTGAACAAGGCACTATCATCAAGCCATCCACATCTCTTGATATAAGTGTTTTAAGGATATTTTTTTCTAACTCAATATCTTCCCCACTTTCTCCGAGAATAGTGCTGTAACCTGCTGTAATGAATTCATCATTTATTTCGCTGGCTAACCTAGCAAAGAAAGGGTTACTCAATGTAGGTATCAATAATGCTATCGTATAACTTTTTCCGAATCTAAGATTTGCTGCCGCATGATTTGCATTATAGTCAAGCCTTTTCGCCGTTTCTATGATGATTTCTTGTGTTTTTTTACTTATCCTATACTCTTCAGCCTTTCCATTCATTACCCTGGAAACCGTCGAAATGGAAAGGTTAGTTTCTCGCGCTATGTCTTTTATCCCTACTTTTTTCATCAAGTCTAAAGTTGTAATTCAATGTTTCACTATGGTTTCAGATGCTCTTTGAACTAAAGAAACAGTCGATTTTCGGTATTGTAAAATCATAATCAATTGTAATCGTGATTCAAAACCGTAGTGGACCATTGGTAATTCAAAGGCACCAATAGCTGCTCTAATACTAAAAATATTGTTTTTTTTATAGAACTGAATTTTTTTATAAAATAATTAAGAGCGCGCATGAAATTTTAAGATGTCGCTTTCCAGTTCCGCTTCCCGTATCTAGTTATTCAGCTTAGCGATTTCCTGTTCTTCTTTAGTAAATTATTTTCTCAGTCTCGACATTGGATCGAGTTGAAGTTCACACTTTTAATATTCAGATGGTTCTTTCGTCCAACAGTCGAAAGGGTGGTTCAAATTTTCACAGATGCTATTTGCGCAAACGTTTGTTCTATTCATTGAAATACATTACCTTGTCAGCCAATAAGGCAATTTAACAACCTAAACCAAATAACATGATCAGGTCTATAAAGCTCAAATTGACAGCATTACTGTTTTACACTGCGATTGCTCAAGCTTTTGTGCAAATTAGTATCATAGTAGAAGCCGCAATCAGAAATTCGAACAGAGAATCACTTCTGGGCAGGCACTGTTGTGGTAGCATTCTCTCTGGCACCTTGAGGCAAATCTGGAAATTTAAAGTTTACACTTCTAATATTCAGATGGTTCTTTCGTCTAATAGTCGAAAGGGTGATTCAAATTTTTATATACTCTATTTGCGCAAACGTTTGTTCTATTCATCGAAATACATTACCTTGGCTGCTAATAATACAATTCAATAACCTTAACCAAGTAGTATGATCAAATTTATAAAACTCAAATTGACAGCATTGCTGTTTTTTATTGCGATTGCGCAAGTATTTGCGCAAAATAGTGTCACTGTAGAGGGCACAATCAGAAATCCGAGCGGAGAATTACTTCCGGGGGTCACTGTTGTAGAAATGGGCACTA
>JBCBCD010001239.1:0-2165 GCA_038530915.1 Bacteroidota bacterium | reverse complement strand
CCACTCTAAAATTCTAATACCAACTTTTTTTATTTCTCCTTCACAACTACTTACTTTGTAAATCTGATCAATTTTCAATTTTTCAAATGTCTTTACCTCCTTTTCCACATACATTCATCTCTATCGAAGGCAATATTGGCGCCGGAAAGACCACCTTGTCTAAGATGTTGGCAAAGGATTTTGATACCCGATTGATACTCGAACAATTTACTGACAATCCTTTTTTGCCTCTTTTTTATGATAATCCCGATCGCTATGCCTTCCCTGTTGAATTATTCTTCATGACAGAGCGCTACAAACAGTTGCAAACCGACCTGTCCCAACAACAACTGTTTCAGGAGAAAACCGTCGCAGATTATTTTTTCATGAAAACCTTGTTATTCGCTCGCAACAACCTGAATGAACAAGAATTTAGGTTGTTTCAACAAGTTTTTAATATCCTCAATGATTCATTTCCAAAACCAGATCTTTTGGTTTACTTACATAGACCTATTCCACAACTCATCAAAAATATAAAAAAGAGAGCTAGGTCTTTTGAGGCCGATATCTCAATAGCATATCTGGAAAGCCTCCAACAAGCTTATTTCAACTTTTTCAAATCTCCAATCCAAATACCCATTCTTATTATTGATTTGGATGATTGTGATTTTATTGAAAGCAAGAAGCATTATCAATCAATTATTGATCTAATAAGTATTAAATATGAGACAGGCATTCATAGGGTATTCCTAAAGAACAGGTAAGCACAAAAAAATTAAGGTCCAAGCCATTAGCCTGAACCTTAATCCCTTTTAATCTTATAAGCTAATAAACTTATAATCTAACTTTTTATTTACCAGCCACCAAAGTAATGCCGATATTGAATTCGTCATAGATTGTCTTGTCACCCAAGTTGCTGAAGAAAGAACCAGAACCGTACTTTACATCATACTCAGTACGGTCTACTACTACATCTTCTGCAGTTGCAGTGATAGTGCTGCCATCAACACTTACCATAGCATTGAATTTCAAGTCGTTTGTTTGTCCTTTAACTGTCAAGTTACCTTTCACTCTGTACTGTCCTTTCGTATCAACAGCGAATACCTGAGTGATCGTAAATTTACCTGTTGGGAACTCAGCTGTGTTGAAGAAATCTGGAGAATGCAAGTGCCCTTCTAGTTTTTCTTTACCTCTACCAGCCTGAAGATCAGTAACAGTGATTGTTTTCATATCAATTTCGAAAGAACCACCAGTTAAAACACCATCAGTCATTTCTAAGCTACCGCCTTTCAACATTACATATCCATCATGCTGACCAGTTACTTTTTTAGCAACCCAGGTTAATTTACTTGATTCTACATCAACAGTGTAAGTCTCTAAAGTTGGAGTTGTAAAAGACATAGCAAACAAACCTAATACAGCGAAAAAGCTAAAGAATACAGACCTTTTCATAATTTTCACGTTTTTGAAATAATAATTGAGTTATAAAATTTTTTTCTTTTTAATGTAGCATCATTTTCAATGTTACAACACCAAAACACACTGTTTTCGTATTTGTTCCAAACTTTTTTTGAAAAATTTAGATTTTCTCTTAGCTATTGACTGAAATCAGTGTAATAATCAAGATTAAGCAATAAATTGAGTACAATACAAATATTGAAGTTTGTCCTATACTTCATTTAAACTCCTTTTTATAATGAAACACTATCTATCTATTCTCTTAGTCATCTTTTCTACTTTTCATCTTCATTCACGACATATTTTAGGTGGTTATATGACTTACGAATGCTTGGGCGATGGAGATTTTAAGTTCATGCTTCACGTATATAGGGATTGTGCCTGCACAGATTGTGCCGATTTTGATGGAATTGCTGATATTGGTATTTACAATTGCAATTGGGAAGAATGCAGCGATCTGAACCAAAGCAGTTTTATGTTCAGATTACAAGTTCCTCTCAAAGAAGTTAAAACCATAGATACTAATGTAGAAGGCATTTGTCAAAACATCAATGGCATTTGCATTGAAGAAGGTATTTATGAATTCAGATTGAGCGACTATGGTGCTCTGCTTCCACCAATCGAGGATGACTATTTCATAGTCTATCAAAGATTATGCCGTTACGTATTAGACAATAATATTGAGGATTCAGAGAATAGAGGAAAGACTTTATTTTCACGAATTACAC
>JBCBCD010001238.1:0-2166 GCA_038530915.1 Bacteroidota bacterium | reverse complement strand
AACTATCCCTTTGAAAATGAACTCTGTTCGGATGATTTCAAAGGGTATGGACTGAAAGTATTGGAAGGAACAATGGTTACCGTTTTGGGGACCTCCCTTCAAAATAGGGACATTTTGAAATTCTTTCACGAATCTACTTGGAAGGTGATTGGGCTAGAGATGGAAGGTGTGCACTATCAAAAGGCCATTCAATCTGCATCCAAAATCAGAAAGAGCATTAATAGGGACGTAAAAGTTCGTTATGCGTACTACGCTTCGGACAACCCATTGGAAACTGGAAGCACATTGGCATCAGGAGGATTGGGAGCAACCGGTGTTAAACCAACGTATCTGATAACCGATAGAATTTTGAAGCAAATATTTAAGGCATAAACCATTATGGCAGAACAACAACAAAACCAATCCAATGATGAAATTGATTTAGGACAGTTGTTTCAACTCATTGGTAAGGGATTCAATCGATTGGGGGTAGGTTTTCTAAGGCTTTTTCTTTATTTGAAGAAAAGAGCTTTAATACTATCAGGCCTAGTTATTTTAGGTGTAGCAATGGGTTATGGTTTGAACCAGATTACCGAGAAGAAAAAGAAGATTGAGGTCATAGTCAAGCCCAATTTAGATAGTGAAAACTATTTATACGATGTGGTTGCTGAAATTCAGAGCAATATAAAATCCAAGGACACTGCTTTTTTTAAAGATTTAGGAATTGAAGTTGTAGACTTGGCTCAATTTAAGATTTCAGTCAACCCAATTGAGCAGGATAAGTCGAAGAAAGTAGATATTGACTATTTAGAACTTTTAGAAAAGTTTCAAAACAACGCCCAGTTTTCCGACGTAATTCGGGCGGAAATCACCAAACAAAGTGCCTTGAATCATAGAATTGAGTTCCTATTTAAGGATTCCCAAGAAGGACAGGACTTTGCAGAAAAAGTGATGACATACATCAATTCTTCTGGCTACTTTAAAGAGTTGACCCGGATTAGTAATCAAAATGCACAGACTCGATTAAAGGAGAACGAATTACTGATTCAGCAAGTTGATAGTCTTATTGTGGGTTACACCAAAAGTCTTGGCAAAAGTAATCCTGTAGTTTCTGATGCGAAACTGCTTCTCAACAACGATGAGCCCTTAGATATCACGGGTCTGCTCCAACTGAAAAATGGCTTGATACAAAATTCTGCCCAACAAAGGCTGAAGCTACAAAAAGGGAAGAGTGTTATTAACATATTGAATTTTGGAAAACCGCAGGAGGTGGTCAAATCTTTTTTTGGAAAACGACTGGTTTTACTGCCAGTTGTTTTCATTTCACTCTTCTTGGTATTTGAGTTTATCTCCTTTTTGAACAAAAGAGCAGCGAATTATGTCTCAAAGAGCTAAAATCCTAATTACCGGTGGTGCAGGTTTTATAGGTTCACATGTTGTTAGAAGGTTTGTGAAGAACTATCCAAACTACACCATAGTCAATTTAGATGCTTTGACCTATGCCGGCAACCTTGAGAACCTTTCTGACATTGAGTTTTATGAAAACTATGTTTTCGTAAAGGGCGACATTAAGGATTTTGAGCTTCTAACTCGTTTGTTTGCGCAATACAACTTTGATGGAGTTATTCACTTAGCTGCAGAGTCCCATGTAGATCGATCTATTGCAAATCCCAACGCCTTTGTTGAAACCAATGTCTTGGGAACGGTAAATCTTCTTAATGCTGCTTTAGTTGTTGCCAAAGCCAAGAACACTTTTCGGTTTTATCATGTGAGTACGGATGAGGTTTATGGAAGTTTAGGGGAAACGGGTTTGTTTACTGAAAAAACTGCCTACAGTCCAAATTCTCCATATTCAGCTTCTAAGGCGGCATCTGACCATTTTGTAAGGGCTTATGGCGAAACCTACGGATTGGATTTTGTTATCTCCAATTGTTCCAATAATTATGGCCCAAACCATTTTCCAGAAAAGCTTATACCGCTTTTTATCAATAATATCATAAATGAGCGTCCCTTACCTGTTTACGGTAAAGGGGACAACACTAGGGACTGGCTATTTGTGCTTGATCATGCTAATGCCATAGATACTATTTTTCATAAAGGAGAGTCAAAACACACCTATAACGTTGGTGGCTTAAATGAGTGGAAGAATATAGAGCTGGTAAAGCTTTTATGTGAAATGATGGATGA
>JBCBCD010001237.1:0-2166 GCA_038530915.1 Bacteroidota bacterium | reverse complement strand
TGAACAATGAACGATGAACAATGATTTAGATTTTTTTGGCAGCAGCAGGGATATTAATAGCGGTAAAACTATGAAGTCCTTATATTTTTTTGTTCTTTGGTAGGACAAAACGAAGGCCATTACCATTTTGTTGATGGCTATTCAGCCATTAAATCACTTTAAACATCTATTAAATGCTGACCGGAATTATACTATGCTTTATTGTAGGATACGTAACCATAGTATTTGAACATCCTTTACGCCTGGATAAATCTGTACCTGCCCTTTTGATGGGTTCTGTGATTTGGGCCCTTATTTCATTGGGGCATTTGGACGTAGTGGATCATACTCATCATGTTGGTGAACTAGAAAACGTATTGCTACATCACTTAGGTAAAACTGCTGAGATCTTATTCTTTCTTATTGGTGCGATGACCATTGTTGAATTGATAGATCTTCATAAAGGTTTTGCTGTTATTACCAACAGAATTACGACAAGAAGCAAGACCAAAATGTTGGTTTTGATCTGTATTCTTTCCTTTTTCCTTTCTGCAACATTAGATAACCTAGCATCTACGATTGTTTTGGTTTCTCTATTGAGAAGATTAATCCCAGACAAAACAGAGCGTTTATGGTTTGTATGTTTAGCTGTTATTGGTGCTAATGCTGGTGGTGCCTGGTCACCAATCGGTGATGTAACAACTACCATGCTTTGGATTGGAAAGAAAGTATCTACTTTAGGGCTAATTCAAAGGTTAGTAATTCCTTCTATAGTTTGTATTGCAGTTCCTGCTTTCATTGCTTCCTTCTGGGCACCATTTAAAGGTACCTTTTCAAGTGGTACTGGACATGATGCAGCGAAAGGAATGCAACAAGAGAAATTATTGAGTAGTCGTACCATGTTACTTGTGGGATTGGGTGCGTTGATCTTTGTTCCAATTTTTAAGTCTGTCACTCACCTTCCTCCATACATGGGTATGATGTTATCTCTTGGTGTTGTTTGGTTGGTTTCTGAGTACATTCATCCAGAAGAAGACTTTTCGGAAGAACGCAAAGAACAATACTCGGCACATAAGGCACTCTCAAGAATAGAACTATCAAGTATCATATTCTTCCTGGGAATTCTGTTAGCTGTTGCTGGTCTTGAATCGGTAGCAGTAACTACTGATCATGGACAAATAGGCTTGTTACAGTCATTAGCTGAAGCTTTACAGGCTGCCATTCCGAATCAGGATATTGTGGTTGTCATACTAGGTTTCTTATCAGCTATTATTGATAATGTACCATTGGTAGCTGCTTCTATGGGTATGTATCCGATGGATGTTTATCCTATGGACGATAAGCTATGGCACTTTATCGCTTATTCTGCCGGTACAGGTGGTAGTATGTTGATCATAGGTTCTGCAGCAGGTGTTGCAGCTATGGGTATGGAAAGAATTGATTTCATCTGGTACTTAAGAAAAATGGCTTGGCTGGCGCTCATCGGGTTCCTTTCCGGAGCAGTCACTTTCATATTAATGAATCCTTTATTTTCTTAAGATTCTAATAAAATTGTCAAGCAGGATCACAAAATTTTGCGATCCTGCTTGAATTCCCTTTTTTTGCGGTAGATAAATTCTTGCTAAGATGACATTTACCAAACAAATACTCAATTTACTCTTTTTCTCTTCCCTGCTATTTATTATTTCTTGCTCAAAAGAAGATAATTCTTATCTGTATGGAAAATGGCAAGCCATAGAACTACAAGAAGATGGCCAAGTCATAGATGTACCATTAGATGAAATAAGTTTTTCTTTTGATGAGAAAGGAATTTACACTTTTACAAGTACACTTAACTATAGAGAAGCAGGCAATTTCGTTATTGAAACGCCCTACCTTTATACCATAGACACTCTTAATAATGCTTCCACAGAAAAAACCGTCGAATTAATAAAAAAATCTGTTGACACCATTGTAATAAAAATGGAACAAGTAGGAAAAGAGCGATTGCTAAGGCTTGCTAAAGCAGAATAGAAGTTGTTAGTTGTTGGTTTCTGCTTGCTTGATTATACATTATTTATCCTGCGGCAAAACCAACAACTAACAACTAACAACTAACAACTAATTTAATCCTTTTATATCCAAGTTTAATTACCCATTCATCAAGAAATCAACGGTCATTCCCGAACGAGTCAATCTGGCAACCTG
>JBCBCD010001236.1:0-2167 GCA_038530915.1 Bacteroidota bacterium | reverse complement strand
CAGGAGCAGAGCTATAAATGGGTTGCTGTGTTATTGATGGAACTGTACTTGAAGCGTATCTACTTTGTCATTCGTCCTCTTTCTTATACCTAAAACATAAATTAATAATATTAGCATGATTATGATACTATGGAGACTCTTGCAAAAGAATTAGTGTCTTTGTGTTGAGCCTTGAGCCTTATGTTTTCAGCTCTATCTTTATTCTCGGGTGCAGGTGGAATGGATATCGGTGTCCGTCAAGCGGGTTTTGAGATACTGGCTTGTATCGAGATCGATCCACACTGTTGTGAAACCTTAAGAAGTGCTATAGAGCGAGAAATCGTTGGTTTACTATACTTATCAGGACTTCAAAAATGTCTTATCATTAAGACCACGTAACATTCTTAACCTAATCTCATACATTAAATCTATTACTAACTTTTTAAATCTAGCATATAATTGCTGATTGATTTTATCCTGAGAGTCTAAATCACCTCCATGAGCCACAGCATTACGTAACCTCAGAAGCTGGTCTAAGGATTCTTTTAAATTAGGGTTTGGATGTGTATAGTCTTTCCAATGCTCTGGAAAGTGTTTAAGCGAAAAACTCCTAAGTAATTTATTTAAGACATTGAAGCTAACATTACTCTCAGTATTAATCACTCTTGAAATAGAGCAGCTATCACTAATGTGAAACTCTTTAAGCGAAGTAAAGAACTTTACCTTTCCACTGTCTTTGGTAGGATATTCTTTAAATTGTTTGAAGTGGTTTTCCATATGATGAATAATTATTTCATCACAGAAATCAGAAAAATCGACACCAGCTTTATTGATTTCATCTATATACAGATTGAACGATTTTTGAATATAGCCTTCCCATATTGCATAAACCATTAATACTGATTGGGTTGAGAAAATACCTTGATGCTTGGGAGAGAGAGAATACCTCCTTGTAAAAATTGCCCTCTCAATTTCAAAAAGAACGGATACTCTCTCCTCAATAACTTCTTGCAACGCGACATCAAAATCATTCATAGTCAATTATCAAGTTTTCTATCCAAATATTACCCCCACTCTTTTAAGACGATTTTTAATCCGGCTTCTACTATTAGAGGCTGTTCCAGAGTACTTTTTGACATCGGCATCATTCTTTAACCCATTTATCTTAGATTTGAGAAGTTCAAGGTCTTCACTATATTTCTCAATATTTTGAGCCACCCCAATTAATATCCCTTCAAAATAAGCTGGAACAAATAAATTACGAGGATTTCTAAAGATTTTATCATCTCCTAGTTGATGTATTAACTCCAGAGTTCTTGTAATAAGAGATTCATGAAAGCTATAGTCAAAGCCACTATCTTTGACAGTTGATTCCATAAAATCATTTAAGAATTTCTCCATATTCTCATTGATATTGTCTACATTGTCATAGAAGGCAAAAAATCTCAGAATTAATTCCTGATCATATAATTCATTAAGCTTGCCTTTACTTAGTTGAGTTAGGTCTTTAAATATTTGATTTTGACTAATTTTTACTAGTAGTTCATTAAGCCTAGAATCTATTCCTCGATATATAGCATTTCTTATCTCCTGTGGAGTCAGTTTTGAACCTCCAGAATTAAGCCGCTTAAATAGCTCGTACTTCATGGAAGTATTGGTTTCTCCTCTCAAAATTTCAACTCGACAAACAGCTCTTTTTAAATTTATTCTTAGATTTGTTGGCAGAGTATCTACATTAAAATCTTTTAAACTTTTAACTATACCGCCTTCTTGCAAAATCCATTTGTTTACAGTTTTTCTCTCTTCAGTTATTTCTTCACTGCCCTCTTCGATTTCTTCTGTCTCTTCAGTCGATGAGCTAATATCTCCTTCTTGACACCCAAGTTCCCGTCCATCATCTTTTAAATCACCAAAGAAACTTATGAAAGTAGAAACACGTTGCAAGCCATCAACTAATTCCCATATGCCATTCTTATCCTCAGCTACAAATATCGGAGGAATTGGAATTGAGAGTAGAATAGATTCTATAAGCGCAGTTTTTTGCGCTTCTGACCATCGAAACAACCTTTGATATTCTGGTCTAATTATTAGCTCTTCATTTTTGTATAAATTTATCAACTCACCGAAAGAAATATCTAGTCTATCTGACGAAAGCCTTTTGCGCTCGTCCGAAACTGCTTGTTCAAGT
>JBCBCD010001235.1:0-2174 GCA_038530915.1 Bacteroidota bacterium | reverse complement strand
GATGTTCAGGTAGGTACTTATGGAGCCGTCGTTTTTCAAGACATTAATCAGGACAAAAAATTGAAAACCAACTTGCTTGGATTTCCAAGAGAGCCTATTGGTTTTGCAAATGATGCTAAAATTAAACTGGGACCACCCTCTTTTGAAGATGCCTCCATACAAGTGAAAGAAAATGAAACAACGATCGTTAAGATAAACTTGAAATAAATGGAGTTTATTCTCGAATTGAAAACTAGAAATGAGCTTCTATTTTATTTTGGGATGGCAAATATATCGTTAGCCGTCTTACTATTCATTTATAGCTTTTTTTCTGATGCCATCCTTGTGGGAGTCAATGCTTGGTACAAGCCGGTAAAATTTGCTTTATCCATTGGGTTGTATTCCCTGACAATGGGTTGGTTCATGTATTATTTACCAGCGGGTAAAGGTATTGATATATGTAGTTGGCTCATTGTTACCATGCTCGGTTTTGAAATTACTTATATTGTATTGCAAGCAGGGAGAGGACAACTTTCTCATTTCAATTTGTCATCTCCACTCTACAGCAATTTGTATATGTTGATGGCTGTTGCAGCTACAGTTGTGTCCTTTATTACCTTGTTTGTTGCGGTTCTTTTTTTTCAAAACAACTTCCCGGGTTTACCTGATTATTATGTTTGGGCCATTCGTTTAGGGTTGGTCTTATTCTTCATTTTTTCAATGCAAGGATTTGTTATGGGCTCGAACCTATCACATACCATTGGTGGGTCGGATGGAGGAAAAGGACTCCCTTTTTTAAACTGGAGTAGAAAGTATGGTGATCCAAGAGTAGCTCATTTTATTGGGATGCATGCCATTCAGGTTTTACCCCTATTGGCCTATTATGTATTAAAAGATGTGAAACTTACAATTGCCGTCTCCATTCTTTACGGCTTACTGGCTTGCTATGTCTTGGTACAAGCATTACAAGCCAAACCTTTTTTAAAATTCATACAATAATCAAAATGAAATTAAGCAATAAGACCATTCAAAGACTAAATAATAAATACGGTAATTGGATATTAATCACTGGTGCAACCTCAGGGATAGGCAAAGAAATAGCCTTGAAATTTGGTGAAGCAGGCTTCAATTTAATCATAACAGGAAGGCGCGAAAAATTGCTTCACGAATTGAGTTCCTTACTATTTGATAAGTATCAGGTGGAGACTATACCAATAGTTGGGGACCTGTCAAATGAAGATGAAGTACAGCATTTAATAAAAGAAACTGCTCATTTGAACATCGGAATTGCCGTATTAAATGCTGGTTTTGGTACTTCAGGAAAGTTCATTGATGCCAATTTGGAAGTAGAGATTAATATGCTCAATCTTAATTGCAAGGCACTTATGATGTTAACCCATCATTTTGCCAATAAAATGAAAAAACAACCCCAAAGAGGAGCGATCGTGCTTATGAGTTCTATGGTGGCTTTTCAGGGTGTTCCCAATGCCGCACATTATGCTGCGACAAAAGCATATGTACAATCTTTTGGTGAAGCCATAGCACTTGAATTGAAATCAGAAGGTATTGATATCATCTGTGCTGCGCCAGGGCCGGTAGAAAGTGGTTTTTCAGAAAGGGCTAATATGAAAATGTCTATGGCGCTAAGTCCCGAAGATGTTGGTATACCTATAATCAATGCAATAGGAAAGAAAACAACCGTACTACCGGGTTTTCTTACTAAATTGTTGGTGTATAATCTAAGGATGACACCAAGGTGGGGTAAAATACGCATTATGGGCAATGTAATGAGTGGATTTACCAAACATCAGACTTAACTTTAGGAAGTGTCAAAATACCTACATGAGTCATTCCAAATTTTGAAAGAAAGAGCAAAAAGTTATGTTTTTTATAAATTGCTGATAATCAATTATTAATTAAATGGCATTATTTATTTTACCGTTAAAAAAATGGAATTGTGGGAAAGCTGAAAAGAGCATTTAGCAAGCGACAAAGGAGCGGCTCTAAATGCGAGCGCAGAGCAGAGTCCATTTTTAGGAAAAAGAAATATAGCCTTGATTTTTTTGGTTTCGTTTTTGCATCAAGGCAAAAAGGAAAGACTAGAGTAAAAGACTGATAATTAGATTGTTAGACGGAATATTAGACTTTATTCTAAAATAGTTTTATGAGCACAAAAAGATGGATATTGAATCAAG
>JBCBCD010001234.1:0-2185 GCA_038530915.1 Bacteroidota bacterium | reverse complement strand
TTATGGGCAAATTGACTTGATTAATCTATTGATATCCAGTTATTTGAATAATAGAAGAGTTGAGGAATTAGTCGCAAACTGGCATATTGTAACCGCCTTATTAATAATGAGTACTTATGTTTTAATACAAGCAGGGATTAACCGAAAAAATATAATCAATAGCCAGCTGGGCACACACAAAAGCTAAAATGTCAATAGCCTCCATTCGTAGACTACTGCATTTAGCCAAACCGTTAAAGCTCTAAAATTTGGACACATAGAAGCAAAATGTCCAATATTTTTACATGTCTGTATCAGATATTATGAAAACAGTTTGTTTTCGTGAAACATTTCTACCTTTTGGGTTCCTATGACCTATTAACTGTAAGGGAGTAGAAACGAAAAGATTATTCCTTATATTTATTTTGAACCAATAGAAATATGCCAACTATGCAAAAGCTAATACTTCTTATTTGCTGTACATACTATTCAATAGCTCTTTTTTCACAAACTCATTATGATTTGATCATCACTAATGGTCGAATCATAGATGGAAGTGGTAGTGCTTGGTACAAAGCAGATGTGGCTGTGAAAGATGGGCGTATTGTAAAGATTGGACAATTGACTAATGATACTGCTGACGAAATGATAGATGCAAAACAACGCATCGTCTGCCCTGGATTCATTGATGTACACGGACATATTGAAGGCAGTATTGGAATACGACCTACAGCCGATAATTTATTATTTGATGGAGTAACCAGTATGATCACTGGGAATTGTGGGCGTTCTAAACCATTACTGGGAATGTTTTTTAAAGAATTGGATTCTATTGGCATATCCATGAATGTAGGTTCGCTTATAGGTCATAATACAGTTAGAAGTACTGTGATGGGGGAAGAAGATCGTGCTCCAACTGCGGAAGAACTTGAAAATATGAAGAAAATGGTGGATAGAGGGATGAAAGAAGGGGCTGTTGGATTGTCTACAGGCTTGATTTATATGCCCGGAGCATTTGCAGAAACAGATGAGATTGTTGCTTTAGCAAAAATAATCCAACCTTACGGAGGTGTTTATACCTCACACATTAGACAAGAAGATGACAGGGTATACAAAGCCATTAGCGAAGCAGTAGAGATTGGAAGACAAGCAAAAGTTCCGGTTGAAATCTCACATATTAAAATAAAAGGAAAAAGCTCTTGGGGAGGTACAGATAAGATTATTAATATGATAGAAGGATTCCGTGAGGAAGGAATTGATGTTACAGCGGACCAATATCCTTACACTGCATCGAGTACTTCATTGAGCGTGACAGTACCAGATTGGGCACAATCAGGTGGAAGGGATTCTTTGATTATAAGAATGAATGACCCTTTAGAACGTGAGAAGATTATTGAAGGAGCAAAACAAAAGTTGGCACGATTTGGCTATTCAGATTTTACTTACGCTGTTGTTGCCAATTGTCCCTGGAATGCATCGTACAATGGAAAGAATATTTCTGAAGTTAACCGTATGAAGGGTAGGGGAGAAGGTCTTGACAATGAGGTGGCAACTATTCTCGAAATGCTTGAAAAAGGAAAAAGAGTGCAAATGGTGTACCATGCGATGAGTGAAGATGATGTGAAAAGTTTGATGAAATATGAAAATACAATGATCGCTTCTGATGGTGGCATTCCGTCTTTTAATATAGGTAGTCCACATCCAAGGTCTTATGGTACCAATGCAAGAGTAATTCATAGGTATGTCAATGAACTGGGCTTGTTTACACTAGAAGAAGCCATAAGGAAAATGACTTCATTTCCGGCCAGAAAATATCAGTTAATTGATAGAGGGTTTATTTTGCCAGGCTTTGCAGCTGATATTTTAATTTTAGATCCCGAACGAATAAAAGATATGGCAACATTTGAGAAACCACACGCTTATTCAGAAGGGATTGATATTGTTGTTGTAAATGGAGAGATTGTGATCAAGGATAAAAAACATACGGGGGTGAGGTCAGGGAAAATCTTGAGGAGAGGGCAGTTGAATTGATGTTCATCTTGTGATGTTTTGATCATTTGATCTTCTGATGAGGGACAAAAAGAAATCCTACATTTCTAGTTTTCAGAAATGTAGGATTTCTTTTAATGAAGATTTGCAAAAAGACATGTTTGATTTAATTTACCCTACTTAACATAATATAAATTATAGGCAAAAAATACTAAAG
>JBCBCD010001233.1:0-2190 GCA_038530915.1 Bacteroidota bacterium | reverse complement strand
AGCGTCGACTTGTAGTCGACAGTGAGCCAAGAACATCGGCCTTTGGCCGATACTACTGTAAAAGATGAAAAGTATAAAAGCCTATCCTGGCGTAAAGTCGGGATGGGCTTTTGTGATTGTGCTAGCTGAGGAAGCGTAAGCTTGTCAAGATTTGGCATTATGGATGTAAGTACCAAACTTGTATCCTACACTTTATAATTACAGCACCAATGACCAAGCCATCACCATAGCAGGAGTTAGCTATCCAGCAAACAACCTCATCGTACAAACCAGTACCGATCCTGATGGTAAAAAGATATCGTTTATCCAGACAAAAAAGGCCGTCAGTTAATGACCGTCAGGGAGGGTGTAAACAGCGGAGAAGAAGCTAAAACGCAGTACCTATACGATGATAAAGATCGAGTCTCTACCATTGTACCGCCGGATGCTACTTTAACGTCTTCTAGCCTCATTTTTCAATACCAGTACGACGAAAAGGACAGAATCATAGCAAAATCAATTCCTGATCAAACTGGATGGACTAACTATCTATATGATGAAAGAAACTTGGTCACTTACATGCAAGATCCCCAAATGAGAGACCAAGGTAGATGGCTACATACTCAATACGATGTTTACGGTCGAGAGAAAGAAACAGGGTTCATCAATACCGTTCTTTCCATTGATCCTGACCAGACCATGCCTTTCAACGAACCTTTAACTAAAAGCTTCTACGATGGAGATGGGATTCCTAGTCCTACTGATATATACAAGGGTAAACTCAATCGAAGTGAGGTGAAAATTTTGGGTACTAATGAATGGTTAATATCCAAATCATCTTATGAAAGCTACGGCCGGTTAGAAAAAGTGGAAAGCAATCACCACTTAAACCTGACCAACAGTCAAGCAGAAGTGATTAATTATACCTATGATTTTGCGGACAATATGCTTACCCAAAACCGTATGCACACCATGTCAAGCGGCAGTACCACTATCCTAGATGAAATGTACTATGATGCCACGGGGCGTTTGGATAAAACCTATCATCAAGTCGACGGTGGCACCAAAGTACAGCTCAATGAATTTGTCTATACCCCAAAAGATCAGATTCAAACTAAAAATATTGGAAAAGTTGGGGCTAGTTTCTTACAACAAGTAGATTTCACTTATTTGGACAATGGTTTCCTTAAAACCATGAACAGTAGTAGTCTGAGTGGAACCAATAGTGCTTTACCAAGCTGTAGCAATGACCTTCCTAGTCAAGCAGCTGCCAGTCCAAGTGTAAACGGCAATGATCTATTTTACCTAGAGTTAGGCTATCATGAACAGATCATTAATGACCCTAGCGCAACGGTTTATCAGAATGGAAATATTTCCCAAATGGTTTGGCGGGTAAGGGGAAGAGATCAACAGCTCTACAACTATAGCTATGATTATTTAGATCGTTTAGAAGATGCGGATTACAGAGATTACAATGGAACTTTAAGTAGCGATAATAAATATACGACCTCGATTCGGTACGAAGATAAACGAGGAAATATCGCTACCATTACACGAAACAGTTATACTTGGGATGGCTCCTGTTGGGGTGTAAATCAGATTGACAATCTTGATTTTGAATACTACGCTAACTCCAACCGTTTACAAGATGTCATAGAAGGTGCCCCACTTACCAATCGGGATAAAGGCTATCAATTCTACGAATCTAGTTTTCCAGGCGCAGACTACGGTTATGATAAAAATGGTAATATGCTTTACGATCCCTCTAAATCTTTAGCTGTGGAGTACAACCATTTGAATCTTCCAACCAGAATGGAATTCCCAGATTGTAAAGTCATCGAATTTGTTTATGATGCGGGTGGCTCTAAATTGAGTAAAATTGTATCACAAGACGTTAACCTGATCAAGAAAAAAGATTATTTGGGTGGTATTGAATACGTCAATAATCAAATTGAAGCCATCTACCATTCTGAAGGTCGGGTGTACTACGAAGACGGTACTGGACGTTATGAATATAACCTAACAGATCATCTGGGTAATGTAAGATTGTCTTTTACTGACAAGGACGGAGATGGCATTGTAGAAGCTACGGATGATCCCGAGACCAATGAGATTTTAAGTGAAACCCACTATTATCCATTTGGTATGAATATGGAAGGGCCTTGGATGCAAAACGCAGGAAGAGAGAATCCGTATCTTTATAATGGGAAG
>JBCBCD010001232.1:0-2191 GCA_038530915.1 Bacteroidota bacterium | reverse complement strand
GTATTAACTACTGTGTAAGTCGCTTCTGCAATAGGTCCAAAGAAGTTACCATCTGCACTAATCCCTCTTGTACGTATAGTGGTTGTTTCTTCGATAAGGATACCTCCATCAGGATAAGGAGTAAGTGGATCACCTCCATCAGATGAATATACTATAAATGCACTAGCGGGTTCTACTTCAATAGTAACCGTTACAAAGTTTTGATATTCAACCTGTGGATTCGGTGTAAACTGAGGAACACCAACCGGAGCTACATTATAAGTTGCTTCAACGATATCACTATTAGCCAAACCAGGAGCAATAGCAATCGCCCTTATTGTAGCCGTATCGGTAAGCATGATTCCATTTTCGTATAAAGTAGAAGCATCCGTTGGCTCGCTACTATCCAAAGTATAGTAAATGCTTGATCCAGGAGTTGGAGCAGAAACTTCAACTGTTACTTCTGGTATATAATCACCTTGTGGTGTTACAAAAATAGGATCAGAAGCTACCTGACGGTAATCCAGGAATAATTTAGCCGGACGCCATCCTTGGTCAGAAATCCATATATTAGAACCAGGAGTATCATCCTTAGCCTTAATTACGAATGAAATTTCATCACTATTATTTCTGATTGCTTCTTTAATGTATTCGGTAAGTTCCGGACTATTCAATTCATGATCATCACTCTTCTGAATATTGAACTCAGCCAAAAGATTAGTACCATTAGCGGGCTTATTGTTCCAAATAAGTGCCGTTTCATCCCAATTATTGTCAGCACCGTAAACCTGAATGAAGAAGTCATCCAAAACCGTTCCACCTCTTTCCTGATCACCTTTTACGATAAGATTAGCAGAAACTACATTAGAACGTGCACCGTCCAAATCAAACTTAAGGTATGTTTCCCTATTATTGTTTGCTGCAGTATCCATGGCTACTTGCATAGCTGTTGTACCATCAAAATTATCATCTGGTGTTCCTTCAGCTACATAACTGTCTTCCAATACTGTTTTTTCCTGGAAAGTGTAATCCAATGTCAATTGTGCAGCGACCCAGTTCTTAGAAGAAATCCATGCACGGAAAGTTGTTTCTTCTTTCCCTCTTACTACAAAAGTAATATTGCTTCTTCCTGCCGCTATGGCATCGTTGATATAAGCAGTTAAGTCAGCACCTATTACATCATGAACTTTACTTTCAGTAATGTTGTAAGTAGCTAATGCACCTGTAGTTGTTTCTGGTCTTGTATTCCAGGTAAGTGTACCTTCTGACCATTCGTCGCTATCTGTTCCGTAAATCTCAATATTGAAGTTTTCTTCATCTGAAGGAGGATTACTTTGGTTACCTCTTAGTTTTAAAGTGGCCTCACCAATACCTGCGCTTGCCCCACTAATGTCAAACTTCAGATAAATTTCCTTAGAAGCCATATTAGTAGTGTCCAAAATAAGGTGCATATCTGCATCTTCAATTTCGAAGTTGGTATCAGGTTCTGCCTGAGATACAAATACATCTTCGATAACGGTCAAAGTATCGTTTTCAACTGTAAATGGATCAGGTACGCTTAAATCAAGAATTGGACCAAAGCTACCATCACCGATACCACCTATCCACATATTATCTGTAGAATCTTGTCCTTGTGAACGCAATGCAAATCCAACGGTGCCGTCTCCTCTTCTAATCGCTTCATTGATGTAATCCACCAATTTAGTGCCATCATTGATAAATGCTTTACGAGCAGAACTAGTATTTAATAAAGTATTGGCCAATACTTTGTCATTGCTAGGCTTTGTATTCCAGGTTAATCCTTCAGGCTCAAAGTCTCCTTTAATACTCAATAGCTCCACCTCAAATTGCTCAGCAAAATCTTCAACTCCAGTCTTACCTCTATAGCTAATTTCAGCACTTTCGATCTGTGTAGTTAAACTACTGATGTCAAACTTTACGAATGACATTATACGTTGTAATTCACCCTCTACATTTTGTCTGTACACAAATAGGTTGTTGTTGGGTCTTGCAAATACAGAGTCAGGATGTGCTTGTAATACTACCGCATCTTCATAACCGTAGGAGCTGGCAGTAGGAGCAACTGTATAATTCAAAATTGGACCAAAGCTACCATCTCCTTTACCACCTATCCACATATTATCAGTGGAATCTTGACCTTGAGAACGCAATGCAAAACTCACAGTACTTGCTCCCTTTCTAATCTCTTCAT
>JBCBCD010001231.1:0-2194 GCA_038530915.1 Bacteroidota bacterium | reverse complement strand
TGAAGATAAAGTTGAAGCAATAAAAGAGTACCCAGTACCGAAAAACGTGAAGCAAGTAAAGTCATTTTTAGGTCTTAGCGGATTTTATAGGAGGTTTATTCCTCAATATGGCATGATTGCAACCCCTCTTACGAATCTCACTAGAGAAAATCAACCCTTCATTTGGGGAAGTGAACAGCAAGAAGCTTTCGATACTCTTAAACATAAGCTAGTCACAGCTCCTGTACTAATAATGCCAGACTTTGATCAAGAGTTTATTATAGCTACCGACGCTAGTACCCTAGGAATCGGAGCAGTACTTATGCAGAAACGAGAAAAGAAGTTACAGCCCATAGCTTATTATAGTAGGAAACTTAGGACTAGTACAGAATTAAACTACTCAGTTACCGATAAAGAATCATTAGCGATAGTTGAAGCATTGAAACACTTTCGTTTCATCATCTTCGGACAGAAAATAACTGTTTTAACTGATCATGCTCCCTGCCAAGAACTTTTCAAAAATCCAAATTTGAGTGGTAAAAAGGCAAGATGGTATTTGTTAGTAAATGATTTTCAGGTGACGATAAAGTACATACCGGGCAAATGTAATTTAGTTGCAGATGCCCTAAGCCGCATAGTATGTCACCTTGAAAACCCAATCGAAACGTCAGAATTAGACTTGAACACACCGTGCATTTTTGAGCAGCAACGTAAGGACGCAGTTCTCAGTCCCATGATCAAAGAATTAGAAGATGTAGAATTAGGTATACGCGCTATCCAGGATGGTGTAGGAAAAATTGAACTAGATAAATCAGGAATCCTAAAGAGAACTTTTATGTATGAAAATAAAGATATGTTACCGAGATTAATAGAGCAAATTATGATTCCAGAATCTCTAAAGGGATTAGCCATGAAAGCCATTCATGAAGGCCCAGGTAGAGCTCACCCTGGTAGAGATGAGACTCTACGCCAAACCAAGATGTATTACCACTGGAATACACTTCCTCAGGATGTGCAAAATTATGTGCAAGATTGCATAGTATGCCAACAAAATAGGTCTAACCAAATAAAACCGGCTCCTCTAAACACTTATCCAACCCCAAGCCAACCTTTTGAAAGGGTAAATATTGATTTATTAGCATTAAACGAAACAGATTCAGGCTATAGATACCTTTTAGTATGCATTGATGCGCTAACTAGATATTCAGAACTAATACCACTAAGAACCAAGACAGCCAAAGAAGTCTCAGAAGCCCTATACGATGGTATAATTGCCAGATATTCTGCCCCAGAGATAATAGTGTCTGACAACGGACTGGAGTTTAATAATAAATTACTGAAATTTTTATGTGAAACTTACGAGATCAAAAAGGTGAATATCCAGCCACATACTCCTAAAGCAAACGGTCTTGTGGAGAGATGCAACAGAAAAATCTTAGAAGGTCTTAGAAAATTACTAGCCACAGAACAGGTAACCAAACAAACCAACTGGGAACCGAAAATTCCCTCAATACAGTCTGCTTTAAACACGCAAATTCATGCATCTACAGGTGAGAGCCCTCATAGAGCTTTATATGGGTTTAAACCCAGATTGCCAACCAAATCACTTTTAGAAAAACCCAGAGTAGACTACGGAGAAAATCCCATAGAGAATCGCATCGAGATGGCAAAAGTTATGCATCAAGAGGTCCGAAATAGAATAGATGTTTCAAATAAGAAAATGAAAGAAAAGTACGATAAGAATTCTGAGAAAAAGTTAGTAGAAATTGGTGATCAGGTTTTTGTAAAACAAACCAGCCATCCACAGGCAAATTACAAACTTAGGCCACGAAACAAAGGTCCCTATAAGGTAATTGGAATTAGTCAAAACAAAATAAGAATAGAATATTTAGGGGAACCACATCACATTAAGACAGTACACTTAGACACTGTCTCACTATATAAGAAAGTTGAAAATTCGTCACATATTGCTACCATTTCAAACCCAAATCAGCCACAGAAACGAGTGGATATGCTCGTGAAAAACCCATCTACGGGCGGCAGGCACAAGGTTGCATTAATAGATTTATCAGAAATACTTGTAAATGGAAATCAAATTCGTACAGATGCCGTAAGAAATATGAAATTAGCTTGTGCCAAAGGGTTCAAGGTTGTACTGTTGCTAACTAATACTGAGAAGCAAAAATGGGAAAAAAGCCAACTGGATAACTTCCTT
>JBCBCD010001230.1:0-2197 GCA_038530915.1 Bacteroidota bacterium | reverse complement strand
AATGCTGGCACAATGGTTGGTTGAACATGTAACAGACAGTAAGTTGGAAGACTTGACAAAAGAAATGATTTTTGAGCCTCTACAAATGAAGAACACGGACTATTTGTGGCGAGAGGAATTCAAAGCACATTTTTGTTATGGTCATTCCACTAATCAGGCAAAGTTACCCAAGGATATAGAAACAGATGATGCGGCAGCTGCGGGTTCATTGGAAACGACAATAATTGATTATACTCTATTTTTACAACATGTGCTTAAACTTTATAGTGAAGAATCAGCAATTACAAAAAACTTGTTTAAGCCCAGTATCAGAATCCATTCAAAAGCACAATTTGGGCCTTTAGCAAATGAATTGAGCAATGAAAATGACGGTATTGAGTTAAGTTATGGCTTAGGCTGGGCAGTATTTAAGACACCCTTTGGCCTTGGAGCAGGACGAGGAGGACATAGTGAAGGCTTTCAACACTACTCAGTTATTTTTCCTGATCAGGGTATAGGAGTGGTGCTCATGTCCAACAGTGATAATGCAGAAAGCATTTACAAGGAATTATTAGAAATCACAATTGCTGATACTTATTCGCCTTGGCAATGGAAAGGCTATATTCCGTATAACAATAGAGAATGAAAATTGAATAAATGAAAAAGAACATTATCCTTCTTCTAACTATTTTTTTGTTTTTTCAATGCTCCATTGATAGAACTGTAATGCCTTTAAATGAGGAAGAAGTCAAAGACTTAGAATACTTCCAGAGTTTTCAACTTGAAAATATCCTTCGAATTAGTGATGAAGATGAGCCTGGGCAACAATTGTGGCTGTGTCTAACATTTATTTCTAAGGAAAGTAAAGAACCACTAGCCAATCAAAACATCCATTTCTACCATACTTCTTCAGAGGGGGAGTATCAACCTTCCAATCCAAATGATGAAACTACTGCCAGGTTGAATGGAGCCGTTTTGACCAATAATCTAGGGCAGACTTTTATCCAAACCATTTTACCCGGTGACTACGGTAGTTCGTCAGACAACAGGCACATTCATACCAATGTTGAAGGAGCCAGACCAGAAGCCTATGATATTCATTTCAAACAGTATTCTGGTTTTATGAGTAAAAACTTTATTTCCGGAAGCGATCAACACTTCCTAGCCGATTTAAAACAGACCGAGGATGGAGTTCTGGTAGCTTTTCTGAACATTGAAGTGAAGAACATAACCGTTCAAAGTGCTGCTGTTCAGCAAAACCTTCCTGATTGTGAATGGTGTGGAGCAAGCGAAGCATCAAAAGACATCAGTTGGGAAACTTTTATTGCGGATGAAACTGTTGAAGGAGAAAGACTGATTTTAGAAGGAACCATTTATGAATTTGATGGAACAACAAGAGCTAAAGATGTAGTAATATATGCTTATCATACCAATATTGAAGGTGTTTATGAAAAGAAAGGAAATGAGATCGGAAATGGGTTGCGTCATGGTTTTTTGCGTGGCTGGGTAAAAACTAACGAAGCAGGACAATATCGTTTTCATACGATTAAACCAGCACCTTATCCTAGTCATAAAGAACCGGCTCATATACACATGACCTTGATGAGGGAAGACTTTGAGGAATATTGGGTCAATTCAACCTGGTTCAAGGGAGATCAAATTATTACTGACGAATTGACAAAGAATCTTAATCGCAAAGGAGGATTTTCTAATGTTATAGAACTTAAAAAGAACGAGGAAAACGTTTGGGTAGGAAAAAGAGATATTATTTTACAATTACCTCAGGAAGAATAAAATGACAGCACAATCGGTACCAGAATTGGTGAAATCTAATCCCAAAAATGAAGGTTTTTGGAAATTTGAAGATCAGGAAAAGGAAAATGTGAAGATCAAAAAATGGAATCTTGCTACACTAAAGGTTCCTGCTTAAATATTTTCCAGAACCTCAATACAGAGAACAAAAGATCATGAGCTTTGATGGTGATCTTGACATTACCATAATGGGATAGGAGTGGAGCCATTTTTGGGGCGGAGAAGATGACATTGAAGATGCCGTGATTGTTAAAAGGGTTTTTGAGCAAACCTTATTGTAAACCTTAATAAAAATTTTTGATCCTGGTTATGAAAAAGCTTCCTTGTTTAATTCTCTTGATCATCTTTACATACTACTAAAGCTGTTTTCGCCTGCTCAATTAATTGATATTGCTTGATTCGTTTT
>JBCBCD010001229.1:0-2199 GCA_038530915.1 Bacteroidota bacterium | reverse complement strand
GCCGATCGAATTTCGATCGGCTGATGAAAAGAGAATGATTGAGATATAAAATCGCAAGATCTTATACCTCAATAAGTAATCCCCTCTCGATCCGCCCACAAATAGATAATCGTCAAATGCTCATTGGGAGGAGTGCGATTTAATTTTCCTCTGGCTTGAATAATGTGGTGCTTTTGACTTACATCAATAGTGACCAATCGCTTGTTTTCCAACTCATCATTGTACCTCAATGACCAAATGGACCGATCTCCATGGGCACAGCTGTAAGCATAAGATCCCACACAGTGGCGCATCTTTTTGCCTTCAATATGTAATTCTTTGGCAGTCGTCAACTGTATGATTTCGTAGGTCCGTTTATTCAATGTTATTTCAAAGGGTCTATATTTCGCTCCTGTCCAAGATTTTTTAATTTGCTGCCTTTGAGCATGATTGAGTAAATTGTTGTGCCATTGCCTGTTTAGTTCCTCATACCATTCATCTGATCTACGACGAAGAGACTTTAAAGTCCAGCCATTTATGATGATTTCTCCTTTTTCATCCTGTATATGCTTAAGATAACCCAAGAGACGATGCATTTCATCTTTTGAGATTCTTTCTTCTTGTTTTGCAAAAAAGGGAATAACCTTATTCAGGATATTCATATTGGTTGTCCATTGTCTAAAATACTGTCGCAAGGTTTTCGCCAATTTGGCATTTCCATTGAAACCTTTGGCAATAGCATACCAACTGGCCTGTTCTATGGTATAGTCCTTAGGTGCATTGTAGAAGTAGTGTGCCATTTTTTTTGTAAAAATTCCACGGAATGGATCTATGAATCTAGGGTTAGTTCCTTTCGCTAGTTCGAGAAGGATTTTTGTATTTCTTTCATTTTTCAACAAACTCGCAAAATTCCAAATGACAAATTTTGGGAAATAAAGAATCATTTGATCGATTTCATAAGCCAAGAATGATTCCAATCTCTTGAACAGCACTTGACCAAAGAAGAATAAGGTAAGCTCTGGATAGTTCTTTCGCAACCAAATCTGCAACCAGTCCATTAAAGTATCATCATCAATTTTGTTGATGATGTCTTTTTGTGGAATACCAAATCTTTCTCCCAGTTGTTTATAGATGCTTGTTTTTTCAAAAACGAGGAATATATAATGTAATAAGTCCTTGCATTTATTCGCAGAAGAAATATCATACCTTATGAATAAAACATCTGCCCAAGTATCAATACAAGAGCGATAATTATTTTTAGGGACCCTAAATTGACCGGCCAAAGACTTTAGCTCAAGTACAAAATCATCAATATTTCCTCCTTTTCGAACGAAATGCTTACCTACGGATGTAATGTTTAGGTCAGAAAAGGAAAAACTCCTGTTCTTAAGCTTTTTATCAAGCTGATAAAGATGTTTATTGTTAAGGTTATAATGAATAGAGTGATGAGAACCCATTGGATTAAAATTTCGATCTTATTCGCATTCTCTTATGAGAAAATGAGGTTAATAAACTAGATACTTGAATTCAATTCAAGTACAATTGAAATTGCCATTTTGTGAACGGTCAACAACAACTTCGTTCAAAAAGAAAAGTGATACGATTGATCGAAATGGGCGTTCTCATGACTTAATAATTTAGAAGTGAATGAAAACAGTAACGCATAAATTAATTCAATTCTATCGAGAAAAGTTCCTAGTGATTGGTATATATAGACACTTTTTTTCTCATCGATTTTTTCTCAGCATGCTTTTTCTTATAGTTCAACCTTTTTCTCTTATCTGCCACAAATGCACCCGCATCTCTTTCCACCTCTTCTTTACTCAAAGCAGCTGCAATTAGTTTGTTAAACTTCTTTATGGCATTATTTTTATTTAATAATTGGGATCTGCTATTCTCACTGCTGATCGTAAGAATTCCTTGTTTATTTATTCTGCTTGAAAGCTCTTTTTTGATCTTCTCTTTTTCCTCTTCTGTCAAACTCAAAGAGGCTTTAATATCAAAAAGCAGTTCTACCTTAGTCGATACCTTATTGACATGTTGTCCTCCAGCTCCTGAGCTTCTTGAGGTTCTAAATTTTAATTCCTTATGTAGTGTTTGAGTATTCATTGTAGTTTTTGTTTCTATACCAGTTAAATAAACAACAATGTGTTTTCAAAAGTTCCACTAAGAGTATGTTTAAAATTTATCGCGCACTGAAGATCAATGCTTTGTGGTTCT
>JBCBCD010001228.1:0-2199 GCA_038530915.1 Bacteroidota bacterium | reverse complement strand
ATTGGATTTCATTTTAGATGCAATAGATGCTTTAGCTCATCAACATGTGGAGTGGGCGAAAGATTACGAATACATTTTAAGAAAAAATGAATTTCAATTTAATGAGGCAATGACCTTTGAGCAGGATTTAGTAGAAGATTGGTTTGGAAAGAAATTGATTTAGAATAAATGGTCTCTGGTCCTTTGTGTCTAAGTACAATTTATCAGACAAAAAACTAGAGACCCAAACCTTTTTTTATCTTAAAAAACTCTTAATCCTTCTATTTTTGCACACTTTTTCATAATTATTGGGTAGTATAATAAGAGATTATCTGATCTAATTACCCGACTATGCGTATATACACACTTCTTTTTTTACTACTTCTAGCAAGTAGTTCCTTCGCTCAGGTGCAGCTTAAAGGAAAAATAATAGATGCATTAACTGAAGAGCCTGTTTCATTTGCTACGGTTTATATTAATGGTACTACTAAAGGTGCCTACACAGAAGATGATGGAAGCTATGTAATTGAAAATGTCACTTTTCCGATTGAATTGGTAGTCAGCCATGTAGGTTATGAAACACAGGTTGTTTACTTGGATTCTTTAGTAGCCAAAAGCATCATCATCAAAGTCAAATCTTCCAGCGTTGAAATTGAAACGGTAAAAGTGGTTGACAATAATAAAAGACGTGATAACTTAAGAGAGTTTACCCAATACTTTTTAGGAATGGATGAGCTGGGAACCAAAGCTGAATTACTCAATGATGAAGTGCTTCGTTTTGATAGAGATTATGCTGAAGCCAGCATACCTAAGAAGGCTGCTCAAATGATAGTAGAGAATAATATAAGCATAGATTTAGGTAACACTGGAGTTGATGGAAAGGTTAAGTACAATAGACCCCTTAATTTAAAGGCTACTAGTAGAGAACCTCTTATTGTTGATCAACCTGAGTTAGGTTATAAAATAAGAGTAGACTTGGTTAGTTTTGAAAATATATATCCTGTAAGGGGTAAAACTATGGGGAGAACTGCTTGGTTAGGACATTATTATTTTGAACCCTACAAGACTGATAAAAAGAGGTTGCAGAAGAGGTTTGCCAAAAACAGACAGTTGGCTTTTTACCACTCAACACAACATTTTATGCGTTCCCTCTTCAATCAAAAGATTCCCCATAATGGATATCGTCTTTTTGAAAGAGTTGAAAATCCAGAGACTAGAAAAGTGGATTATATTCCTTATGATATTACTGAGCATTTGAAATATATAGATGATGATTTGGTAGAAATTAAAGGATTAAAAGACAAAGTTTTCTATCTGTTCTATTATTACAAAGGCAAAGGTTATCCTATAGATCTTTCTTTTGGCAAAAAAGGAAAACTGTTTGTACAGTCTGAACTTCATTTCCTGGCAGACTCATGTTACGTTAGATCGAATGGCACTACTCCAGGTACTAATATTTTATTTGCAGGGCCTATTTCTGAAAAGAAGGTGGGATCAACTTTACCTGATGATTATGTACTAACTTCATATAAGAAGAAGTAATTTTTATTACAGAAGTTTAATTGTTTAAGGGGGTAAGGGGTAATTTTTTCAACCCTTACCCCCTTAAACTTTTCAACCCTCCCCAAAGCCATTTGGTTAAAATTAAATAGCTTCTTAAGTTTGTTAACTTTTTAAAATTATGTAGTCTAATGTCATAAGAGATAAACTACTTTAAGGAACACCAAATTATCGGATTGAATGAACAGAATATACTTTGACAATGCAGCCACCACACCAATAGCTGCGGAGGTTATATCATCCATGGCTGATGCTATGAAAAATTATCCTGGCAATCCATCCTCCATCCATAAGGAGGGGAGAGAATCCAGAGCAGCCATTGAAAGAGCTCGCAAGAAAGTAGCTCAGTTAATGGGATCTTCTATTGGTGAAATCTTTTTTACCTCTTGTGGAACAGAGTCTAATAATATGATCCTCAGAGGATGTGTTCGTGATTTGGAGGTGAAACGAATCATTAGTTCCCAAATTGAACACCATGCTGTTCTTCACCCTTTGCATAAATTAGAAAAAGAAGGTGTTGAAGTTATCTATTTGGATCTTGATGAAAGAGGAAGAATTAGTATAGCTCAGCTGGAAGAAGTATTGAAGGCAAGTGATGAAAATACCTTAGTCTCGTTAATGCATGCCAACAATGAAGTTGGTACCATGATAGATCTTGAA
>JBCBCD010001227.1:0-2202 GCA_038530915.1 Bacteroidota bacterium | reverse complement strand
AATATTTTGCTAGAACCACAAACCATTGATCTTCAGGGCACGATAAATTTTAAACATACTCTTAAGTAATTACTAAAATTGAACTATGCCATCTAAGTGGCTCTTTCTCAGTTATTCTACACTTAAAAGTATTTGCCCTACGGACGCCAACTTTTGCCTTGAATACCAGAAAACAGCTCAACTGAAATTTATATTTCAATTTTACTAATTTCTTAAAAATACTTATTTAAATACCTTACATGCAATGGTTTTCCACAAATGCCAATACATTTACGCATTAATTATAATATAAACGTCAATTAGGGTAGATTTAGATTGGGTTGAAAATCTAGGTTATGGTATCGGGAAATTGTGTGAGAATATGATGATGAGTTACTAGTGACGGTGTAAAAATACGTTTAATAAACGCGATGTGATTTGTTATGTTATCAAATTAAAGGAAAAAAAGGGGAAGTATGTTCTTCATTTAGCAAACGGTACCATATTTAGGGTATACGGCTCCTTTCTGATTATATTCGGCTAAACCAACATTACAATAGTAAACATATCTTCATAATAAATGTGAATAACTTTAAAACATATTCAACATATTGTTAGAAAACCAAATGATAATTTAATATTTCATAATGAACCAGCATTTCCTATTATATTGAAAAAATCAATAGGATAAATTGCTTTTACTCCTTTCAAAGAATAGAATTATATAATTTTACGCCTCAATTATCGACGTATTACCTATGAATGAAATAGCGGAAAAAACGGAAAAATCACTCATTTGGTTGGAGCATGCAGCCGACATATTGGACAACCGATTCAGAATCCCTGGTACACAAATACGATTTGGTATAGAAGCTATAATCGGTTTGTTCCCCTATGTGGGCGATGTGATTACTTTTATCGTTTCTGGGTTTTTATTAATCCTCCTGGCCAGACAAGGTATAAGCGGCAAACTGGTCTTAAAAATGATTGGAAATATATGGATTGATGGCGCCGTTGGAACAGTACCTTTGTTAGGGGATATCTTTGACTTTAGGTATAAAGCCAATAGGAGAAATGTAGAGTTGGTAAAAGAACATTTTGCAGAAAGTCGACACGGTGGGAGTGCCTGGTGGATCATATTATTGATCTTGTTTATGATCTTTTTGTTGCTTGCACTTTCTGTATTCGCTCTTTGGTGGATAAGCCAGTGGTTGGGGATGCAGATGTTAGAGACTTTTGGATAAAGAGCAGCTTAAGCTGCTCTTTATCCAGTTTAATTTATTTATCCCATTTCGGATACAACTTCTTTCACCTCAGGAATCATTCTTTTTAACATTCCTTCAATGCCAGCCTTTAAAGTAACTGTTGAAGAAGGACATCCACTACAAGACCCTTGAAGAATAACTGTAACTATCCCTTCATTGAAAGATTTGAATTCTATATTTCCACCATCCATTTCTACGGCAGGCTTAACATAAGTATCTAACAAATCTTTGATCTTTTTAACCAATACAGCTTCATCTTCAGTGTATTCATAACTTGCTCCTCTTTCCGCTTCAATCTTAGCCATTTCCTCTTCGAATCCTTCCTTAAGGATAGATTCGCCAGATTCCACATAATTCTTTATAAACTGTTTCAACTTTAACATGATGTCTTCCCACCCATAGTTGAACTCCTTTGTAATCGTTACAAAGTTGTTGCAGATGTATACTCCTTTTACAAAAGGAAGATCAAATAAAGCAGTTCCCATTGGCGACCATTCGCGCGCTAATTCTTCTTCACGGAAATCTGCGGTACCACGGTACAACATGCGATTGGTAACAAACTTTAAAGACTCCGGATTTGGAGTTTGTTCGGTATAAAGCATTACCGGACTTTTTGTTGCTGTATTATTATCCATATGGCTATTTTCTTTCAATGAATTTGTCTAAATCTTATTAAGACCAAATCTAGTTATTATTATTTTGAAACACAATAAGTGCATTTCTGGTTCGATTGGCCTTGTATCATTTTTTACCTTAAGACATTAAAAGCTCATTATATGGAATCACTACTTTAAATCCTTTAGAGAAAAAATATTCCTTGATTTCATTTTCACTACTATCAGAACAGACCATTACAAAATCGCCTCCCCATGCACCAAGAGATTTTACGGCTCCTGGAAAATCCTTAAAATAAAGGTCTTTCACCTTAGGTAGATTTATCGATTCACTAACGATATAT